>CAIXUE010000080.1 GCA_903922545.1 uncultured Alphaproteobacteria bacterium
ATGGAGATCGGCTGGATCAAGATCCGTGGCCGCAAGCGCACCCCCGGCCGCCCGGTCACTTATGGCACCACCGACGCCTTCCTGACCCAGTTCGGTCTGGAAAGCGTCAGCCACCTGCCGGGCACCGATGAACTCAAGGCGGCGGGCTTCCTGGAAGCCATTCCGCCGGCCGGTTTCGAGGTTCCCAATCCCACCGACGCCCTGACCGCAGACGAAGACCCGTACACGGGTGAAGAGCCTCAGGACCTGCTGACCGGATCCGTCAACCTGGACGAAGCCTGATAAGCAACCGGAGCGTCTTGGCTTAAGGTTGTGTCCGGCGAGCCAGCCGCCAATTTGTGACCCAAATAGCGAGCGCGCCGATGAGCGCTCCAACCACTCCGGCAACTAGGCCACTGTTGGCAAAGGCGGTCCAATCAAAGGCAGGTTTTTGTCAAGGGGCGGCGTCGAGAAGGTCGACCAGCACACCGAGAATGAATCCAATAAGCAGGTGGTTGGGGTAGCTGAGCTTCCTACGCCGCACTTTGCTTTTCCCATTCCTCGATCAGCTTCAGGGTGCGTCCGACAGTTGCACCATCTTGTCGATGCCGGCCTGGAAACGCGCCTTGCGCCGGTTGAACTCGGCCTGCTTGGCCTCCGGCGTTTTCAGCGGCGCGGCGTCGTAGATAACGTCATAGACAATTTTGGAATGGGATGTGTCCACCACTTCCAGCGAAAAATTGCCATGCACATAGATGGGTGAGGCGGGCTGGGAATAGGCGTAAGACAACGGCGTCTTCGCCACCATCAGCTCGTTTAGCGTGCCGTTCAATTGACGAATGGTGCCGACATCGCCCGTGCCGCTGGTGATGGCGCATTTGGTCCCGAACCAGAGTTCAATCTGGCAATAGCCGCCCACCTTCGACCACACCAGGGCAGCCGGCTTGTCCACCGCTTGCTCGAAGTGAATATCCACCCATTCGGGCGCGGGGCTGTTGTAGCCGGTGGGTGCCGGGGCTGTGTTCTGCGCCGCTGCGGGCAGGGCCAGCGAAATCAATGCAGTTGCCAGGAAAATTCGCTTCATCTTTTTCCCCTTACGGCGCGTGCGCCAGTTCCACCATCTTGTCGATGCCCTGCTCAAACCGCGTCTTGCGCCGCGCCATGTCGGCCGCCTTGGCGTCCACCGTCATCCCGCCAGCGTCATACAGAAGGTCATAGACGATCCGGGAATGGGTGGCGTCCACCACCTCCACCGACAGGTTGCCATGGTAATAGATCGGCGAAAGCGGCTGGGAATAGCCGTAAGACAGCGGCGTCTTGGCCACCATCAATTCATTGGTATTGCCGGCGGCGCCCAGCGCCCGGTTGGTGCCGATCTCGCCATTGCCCGCCGTGTATTTGCACGGCGTGTTGAACCAGTCGGCGATCTGGCAATAGCCGCCCACCTTGGCCCATACGGCAGCGGCCGGCCGGTCCACCATCCGCTCCATGTGAATGTCCACGAAATCCGGCTTGGTGTTGATATAGCCCGTCATCGGTGCCGGTGTGGCGGGAGCGCCCTGCGCCAGGATAACCGCGCCGCCTTTTTCCGGCAGGGCGTTCTGCGCCATCGCGGGCAGGGTAAGCATGATGATTGCGGTGCTGAAAAGAAATTTGGTCATTACCATTCTCCCTTCAATATTGTTCTGGCCGCTACTTACTCTTCCAGTTCGACAACCACGGCCTCGCCATTCTCCAGCGCGATGGCCAACTCGCCCTTGCGCAGCAGCTTGGCGTCATTTCCGAAAACTTCCGCCCGCCAGCCCGACAGCGCCGCCACACCGTCATCCTCAAGCGCGGCGAGCTTTTCGATATCCTCGGCATTGGCGATCAGGCGCGGCGCCACCCCCGCCGCCTCGGCCCGCAGCCGCAGCAGCGTCTTCAAAAGATCAATCGCGGCCGGCGAAGGCTCGCGCTTGCGCCGGGGCGCTTGCTGGCTGGCGGCGCCTTCCGGCGCCTGCGCCTCGCGCCCCGCTTCCACCGCATCCATCAGGCCCTTGCCCAGCTTGGAATTGGCAAAGCCGCGCGGCACCGCCCGGATACGCTCCAGCGCCTCGCCATTCTCCGGTGGATGGGCGGCGATTTCGCTCAGCGCTTCGTCCTTCAACACCCGGCCACGGGGAATATCGCGCGTCTGCGCCTCGCGCTCGCGCCAGGCGGCCAGCGTCGCCAGCATGGCCAGGAATTTCTTGCTGCTGGTTCGCGGCTTAAGGCGCTTCCACGCCATCTCCGGGTCCTGCCGATAAAGCGATCCATCCTGCAGGGCCGAAACTTCCTCAGCCACCCAGCTGGAACGGCCGGTTTTCTCCAGCCGGGCCTTCATCCATTCATAGATCACGCGCAGATGCGTGACATCGGCCAGGGCATATTCCAGTTGCCGGCTGGACAGGGGCCGGTGGCTCCAGTCGGTAAAGCGGGCGGACTTGTCGATCTCCACATGCGCGATCTTGCGCGCCAGGGTTTCATACGACGCCGCATCGCCAAAACCGCAGACCATTGCCGCGATCTGGCTGTCGAACAAAGGATGCGGCAGCACGCCCCCCTGCAGGTAGAAGATTTCAATATCCTGCCGCGCCGCATGCAGCACCTTGACGATGTCGTCGCGCTTCAGGAGTTCGTAAAACGGCGCCAGATCGATGCCCGGCGCCAGCGGATCAATGATGGCTTCGACGCTTTTGCCGTCCACTTCCGGGCTGGCCACCTGGATCAGGCACAGCTTGGGGTAATAGGTCTGGTCGCGAAGGAATTCGGTATCCAGCGCCAGGTAAGGCGCGCCGGAAATATCCGCGATCAGGCTGGCAAGGGCTTCATTGGAATCCACAATCCGCATCCCGCCCTGATAGCGGATTCGGGGGGAAATATCCGGTTTTTAATGGCCCAAAAGCCCCACGGTACGGCCCTCAAAGCCCGCCGCGTCGAAATAGCGGGTCTGGCCCACGCTTTGCTCGTCCAGGATGGTAGAAACCCCGCCTGGACCTGGGTCAGAGGTGACGGTCCGCCGGGTCACCTTCACCGGCTTGCCGCCCGCCAGCCCCTCCGAAATCACCCGCCCCGTCAGCTTGCCCCTGGCAGGCAAGGGCACGCCCATCACCCGCGCCAGGGTGGGAGCGATGTCGGCGTTCGAAATGGGAGCAGGGTCGGCAAATCCCTTTTTGAAATCCGGACCGATGACCGCCATGAAGTTGCGGGTTTCGGCGCGGCTGAGCCCGCCATGCTCACCTTCGCCGGTGGGACGGGGCGAGTCATAGACTCCGATGGCGCATTGCAGCCTGTCGGGGCAGGTGCCCGCGAAAGTGCGGAAACTCACATAGATGGCTGGCGCCGGCGTGCGCGCCGCGCCTATCAAATTCACCGCGCTCATCGGCAAGGCGCCGGGGAATTTCCCCAAACCGTCATTGACGAATATGCCGCTGACATAATCCTGCGCCGCCAGGAAATTGACGACGCGCCCCGCCAGCGCTTTGGCATCGGCGCCGGGCAAATAAATCAGATCGGCGCCGGAATTGACCCCCACCACCAGTTCCGGATCGGCGGCATCGGCGCCCAGATAGCCGGTCTTGGCCATGGGCAGATCCAGCGCCTTGGCCAGATCCGCCGACAGAAAATTCTGCGGCAGGTCGCGGCCATTATCGTCTTTGCTCACGGTCACGAAACCGTGATCGGCGGTGACAAACACATCGGTGGTCTTGTCCAGCCCCAGCGCCTTCAAACTGTCCAGCAATTGTCCCAGCACGGTATCGGCGTTGCGCGCGCCGGCCCGGGCGCTGGGATTGTTGATACCCGGATCGGTCTTGCCGACGCTGTCGGTTGCATCATGCTGGCTTTTGTCGGGATCGCGCGACCAGAACAGCATCACAAAAGGTTTTCCGCTTTGCGCAAAATGCGGCAGCACGATCTGGGTGGCGGCTTTTGCCATCCAGGCTTCCTGTTCGACATTGGGAATAGCGATGGCGGGCAAGGCGGGGGCAAGGTTTTGTCCGGTCATGCCGGCGGCGAACCAGTCCGGCAATCCAATGCCGGTTTGCTTGCCGGTGGAATCGTCCAGAACCAACGTCTGGCTTCCGTCCTTGGCCGTGGTGACGTCCTGGATCAGGGCAGGGCCCTCCTTGCCGATGATCGCGGTCTGCCAGCCCTTGGCGCGGGCGGCGGCGATCAGGCTTGTCTCGCCCAGATAGTTGCCCGCGAATTTGCGGTTCATTTCTTCCAGAACTTTATCGCTTTCCAGAAAGCCCATGGTCGATCCGCCCAGACTGTCCATCGTCTGGCCCACATAAATCGTGTTGCCGAAATCGCCGGTGTCACCGATGTAGTGACCGGTGGCGATGGCCGAAGCGTTGACCGTGGTGACGGTGGGAAACAGCGAATGGCTGTTGATGAAATCCACGCCCGCCGCCTTCAGCCGCGCCATGTTGGGCATGTTGTCCGGCAGGACGCTGCCATAGCGCAGCCCGTCGGCGACAAAGATGATGATGTTGTGGGGCTGATTCCTTGCGGCGGCCGGCAGACCCGTCAGGGTGAAAAGGGCAATGGCAAGCAGGGTGCTTTTGATGCGCGAATCCATGGAAAGGCCAAATTAGCCGGGCTTTGTGTCAGGAAAATGAGGCGTTTTGGCCCGCCTTGACCGGCCCCCCATAAACCGCCAAAACCCGCCCTTTCCTTGATGGTTTTGCCCATGCACGCCTACCGGACCCACACTTGCGGCCAGCTTCGCTCCAGCGATGTGGGCAAAACCGTGCGCATCTCCGGCTGGGTCAATCGCCGCCGCGACCATGGCGGCCTGATCTTCCTGGACCTGCGTGACCATTACGGCATCACCCAATGCGTGATTGAACCGGATGGCTCGGCTTTCCCGCTGGTGGACACCTCCCGCTCCGAATGGGTACTGACCCTCACCGGCAAGGTGGTGGCGCGCACCTCCGAGACCGTGAACAAGGATCTGCCCACCGGCGAAGTGGAGCTGCGCATCGAAGACGCCTCGGTGCAGGGCAGGGCGGAAGAATTGCCGCTGCCGGTATTCGGCGACATGGATTATCCGGAAGAAACCCGGCTCACTTACCGTTTCCTGGATCTGCGCCGCGAGCGTCTGCACAAGAACATCATGCTGCGCGCCAATATCGTCACCTCGCTGCGCCGGCGCATGGTCGAACAGGGCTTCACCGAATTCCAGACCCCGATTTTGACCGCTTCGTCGCCGGAAGGCGCGCGCGACTTTCTGGTGCCGTCGCGCCGCTATCCGGGCCAGTTCTATGCCCTGCCGCAGGCGCCGC
>CAIXUE010000081.1 GCA_903922545.1 uncultured Alphaproteobacteria bacterium
CCCGGGTTCCGGCCGCGCGCCCAGGGCCTGATTTTATTGCATTTCCGCATGTTCGCGGGCGCAGCGGGAAATATCTGAAATTGCGAATTACTCGCAACAAGGGTCAGCTCGCCAGCGAAACCGCCGCGTTAACCGCCATGGCGATGAAAACCGTATTGAAGAAAAACGACGCCACCCCATGCCCCAGCACCGACTGGCGCATCACCCTGGTCTTCACCTGCACATCGGAGACCTGGGCCGTCATGCCCACGACAAAAGAGAAAGAGAGAAAGTCCCAGGCGAAAGGCTCTTCCTTGCCGGGAAAATCCAGATCGCGGCCGTCATCTTCCGAAGTGTCGGGGTCGTCGAAATAATGCAGGTTGGCATAGTGAAACGCCATCACGGTGTGCAGCACAAACCAGCCCAGCAGCGCACCCACGCCGGCCATGATCAAGGCGGGCCTGTCCATGCCCTGTTTTTTGGCCAGGGCCTCGAACACCGCCGCACAGAAAAAAGCCATGGTAGCCAGGGTGATCAGCACCACGACAAAAATGCCTTCATCGTCGGCCTGGACGCGGCGTTTCAGATCATTGGCGCTCTGGCCCACGATCGTCAGGCACAAAATCAAAAACACGGCATAGAAAGCATCGCCGGCCGCCAGCAGCGGCGCGTGAAAGCCGGCCATTCGCGCCAGCGCGAAACTCGCCGCGCCAAACGCCACGGCGGCAAAAAACCGGATGTGCTGGTTGAAAGCGGCGGTGAGGCGATTGCCCATAGGGGCAAACTAGCTGAGTCGCGCGCCCAGGCGAAAAGCGCCTTGGTCATACCGGCAAAAAGCACGGCGCAAAAGGACCGCGCCCCTAGAGCCTGAATCTCACTTGGTCGATCCAGAAACGTTCCATGCGCTTCAGGGTCACATTCATGGCTTCCATGTCGGTCGAACCGACATTGCCGACAGCCTCCAGCGAAGCCAGATGGCGGTCGAACAATTCGCGCAACATGTCGCGCACCACTTCGCCCTTGGGCGTCAGACGCACCAGCACCGAACGGCGGTCCGCTTCCGAACGTTCGTGATGGATGTAACCGCTCTCAACGAGCTTTTTGAGATTGTAGGAGACGTTGGAGCCCAGATAATGGCCCCGTGTGCGCAATTCGCCGGCCGTCAGTTCCTGGTCGCCGACATTGAACAGCAGCAACGCCTGGACGGAATTGATCTCGCGCTCGTCACGCCGATCCAGTTCATCCTTGATGACGTCGAGAAGCTGGCGGTGAAGCCGCTCCACAAGATTGAGCGTTTCGAGATAATGTCTGCGGATTGACGTGACGCCTTCTAGCGCCTCGGCCACCCGCGGTTTGGCCAATGCAGTCATTTTTTTACCCACCCCCCGCGTTTTGCGGGAACCACCTTGTTGTTGCAGACAGGATAGGGATGGAGGAGTTAAAGCCATGTAAAATGCGCGGCATTTGTCCAGCATTCGCCGGGAGTTCCGCGCGCACGTGCAAGCATGGAAAACAAAACGTAAAGGCGCTGGATCAAATGCGCGGC
Source organism: uncultured Alphaproteobacteria bacterium (assembly GCA_903922545.1). Next base: position 1,526 of record CAIXUE010000081.1, read on the forward strand.
AAGTTCAATTCACGCGCGCCCAGATCCGCGAAATAACCAGCAATATCGCCATCCGTCACCGCCGCCAGCGATGCGGGCTGCCAGCGCGGTTTGCCGTCCTTGTCGATCAGAACC
>CAIXUE010000082.1 GCA_903922545.1 uncultured Alphaproteobacteria bacterium
ATCGAGGAAAAGTGAGCGCCTTTTGAGCTAGTTAAGCCGGTTTGGGTTAGGGTTGCCCCGGGAGCGAAGGAAACAAATGGCCGACGTCTACAGCAAGGACGAAATGAACCGCCGCATGAACGGGGCGGTCACCACCCTCAAGGGTGAGTTCGCCGGGCTTCGCACCGGCCGGGCCAGCCCGGCGCTGCTCGATCCGGTGTCGGTGGAGGCCTATGGCAACAGCGTGCCGATCAATCAGGTCGGCACCATCTCCACGCCCGAAGCACGCATGATCACGGTGCAGGTGTGGGACAAGGGCCTGGCCAAGGCGGTGGACAAGGCGATCCGCGATGCCGGGTTGGGACTTAATCCCCAGATGGACGGTCAGCTGCTGCGCATTCCGTTGCCGGAATTGAATCAGGAACGGCGCAAGGAGCTTTCCAAGCTCGCCTCCAAATATGCGGAAGCTGCCCGTGTTGCCGTACGCAATGTGCGCCGTGACGGCATGGACCTGCTCAAGCGCCTCGAAAAAGACCACAAGATCGGCGAAGACGAACATCACACCAAGGGCGATGAGCTGCAGAAGCTTACCGACCAGCACATCAAGGATATCGATGCCGCGCTCCATGCCAAGGAGCAGGAAATCATGCAGGTTTGATGTTTTGACCAGCGCGCCGGCCAACCATCTTCCCCGCCACGTCGCCATCATCATGGACGGCAATGGCCGCTGGGCGAAGAAGCGCCATCTGCCGCGCGAAGCCGGCCATTATGCCGGCATGGGCGCGGTGCGCGAGACCGTGCGCGCCGCCTGCGATACCGGGCTGGAAAACCTGACCCTGTTCGCTTTTTCCTCGGAAAACTGGAAGCGGCCCAAGACCGAGGTGGGCGCGCTGATGGGCCTGTTCCGCGCCTATTTCCGCAGCGACATGGACGAACTGGTCGAGCGGAATGTCCGTATGCGGATTATCGGCCATCGCGGCCGCGTCGCCAGCGACATCCAGCAGATGATCCTGGATTCGGAAAGCCGCACGGCCGGCAACACCGGCCTGAACCTCACCTTTGCTTTTGATTATGGCGGCAAGGAAGAAATCGCCTCCGCCGCGCGCGAACTGGCGCGCGCCGCCGCCGAAGGCCGGCTGGATCCGGAAACCATCACGCCGGAATTGTTCGCCCAGCGGCTTTTCACCAATGCGCTGCCCGAGCCGGATCTGGTGATCCGCACGTCGGGCGAACATCGCCTGTCCAATTTCCTGCTCTGGCAGTCGGCCTATGCCGAACTTCTGTTCGTCGATACGCTGTGGCCCGATTTTGGACGCGCGGAGCTTTCCAAAGCCATCGAAAGCTTCACCACCCGTGAACGCCGTTTCGGCGCGCTGGATTCGGAAGCTGTCGCGTGAACAGCCCCAACACAGCCCATTCGAACGAGCCCGCGCCGGGCTTTCGCGCCATCCGGTTCAACATGGACTGGATCACAAGGCCGCTCTTCGGAATTATTCTGGGCCTTCTGGCGCTGGGCGTGGTGGCGCTGGGCGTTGAGGCGATCGCGATCTTTGTCGGACTGGGCTTCATCCTGGCGGCGCTGGAATGGCATCGCTGTGTATCCGGCGGCACGCCCGACCGCGCGCAGGTGGCCATCACCGCCGCCAGCGTTATCCTGGCGGAAGCAGCGCTGATTTATGGCGGCCATTTTTGGGCGGGCCTGGCGGTGGCTGGGCTGGGCGCCGTGGCTGCTCTGGTTCTGGCGCTGTCGCAGGGCGACAAGCATCCCATCTGGCGGGCGGTGGCTGCGCCTTATCTGGCCATTCCGGCGCTGTGTCTTCTGGAATTGCGCGGCATCACCAACGGCACCTGGGTGGTGATCGGCATGCTCCTGATCGTCTGGGCCACCGATACCGGCGCGCTGATTTTTGGCAAACTGATCGGCGGCCCGCGTATCGCGCCCCGGCTTTCGCCGGGTAAAACCTGGGCCGGCACCATCGGCGGCAGCCTTTGCGCTGCGCTGGTCTATGCGGTGTATGTCAACTTTCTTTTTCCCCAATCGAATTTGTGGATCGCGCCTTTCGCCTTTGCCTTCAGCTTCATCGCACATGGCGGTGATCTTTTTGAATCCCTGTTCAAGCGCAGCTTCGGGGTCAAGAATTCCGGCTCTGTGATCCCGGGCCATGGCGGGGTGCTGGACCGCGTGGATTCCACTCTGGCCGCCGCGCCGGCCATGGCGCTTCTGGTTCTGGTGCTGCATTTCAATCCTTTGTTCGGGGTGCATGCATGACCCCCATCGCCACCACGCGGCTGTTTGAGAATATGCCGGGGCTGGACGATGTGCTGGCGCGCAGCGTCACCATCCTGGGCTCGACCGGCTCCATCGGCGTCAACACGCTGGATGTGATCGCCCATGCCCGCCAGCATTATGGGCGGCAAGTATTTCCAGTCATGGCGCTGACCGCCGGCGGCAATGTTGAAAAGCTGATCGAACAGGCGCGGGCCATCAAGCCCAAACGCGCCGTGATCGGCGATGAAACCCAATATGCCGCGCTGAAAGCAGGCCTGGCCGGCACCGGTATTGAAACCGCCGCCGGGCGCGCCGCCGTGATCGAAGCCGCCGGTCTGAATTCCGATTTTGTGATGGTGGCGATCATGGGAGCCGCGGCGATCCAGCCCGCGCTTGCCGCCATCCGGCGCGGCGTGATCGTGGCCTTGGCCAACAAGGAATGTGTGGTTGCGGCGGGCAAGGTTTTCCATGACGCGCTGGAGCAATCCGGCGCCCAGGTGATCCCGGTGGATTCCGAGCATAACGCGATTTTCCAGGTGCTGGGTTCGGGCGACGCCAGCGAAGTGGACATGGTCACCATCACCGCGTCGGGCGGGCCGTTCCGCGAATGGTCGCTGGAGAAGATGCGCGGCGCCACGGTGGAAGAGGCGGTTGCCCACCCCAATTGGGCCATGGGCCGCAAGATATCGCTCGACAGCGCCACCTTGATGAACAAGGGCCTGGAACTGATCGAGGCGCATTTCCTTTTTGCCCTGCCGCCGGAAAAGCTGAACGTCGTGGTGCATCCCCAATCCATCGTGCATTGCCTGGTGGGCTATGGCGACGGCACCACCATCGCGCATCTGTCGGCGCCCGACATGCGCACCCCCATCGCGCATGCGCTGGGCTGGCCACGCCGCATCCCGTCGCCGTCGCGCCGGCTCGACCTGGCGGCGCTG
>CAIXUE010000083.1 GCA_903922545.1 uncultured Alphaproteobacteria bacterium
CACCGGCACGAACAGCGCGCCCTTCAAAAGTTCGCGCACTTTTTTGCCGCTAAGGCCCGTGGACAATTCCAGCCGTTGCACCGACCCCGATCCCATCGCCGCGATCTGCTGGCGCAGGATATGGTCGTCTGCGGTATTGGCGAGTTGTGAGAAAATCGAAAAGGCGCGGATCAGAAGCAGGATGTCGGGCCTGGACAGGCCGGTCGAAATACGGTCCAGCGAAATCTCGCCCGCGCCGGCGCGGTGATCGCCCACCGATTGGCGGCGAAAATCTTCGACAAGGGCATAGGCGTTCTGGCCATGCTGATCGCGGATCACTTCGCCCAGAAGGCGCCCCAGAAGGCGAATGGAAGTACGGTCTTCGGCGGCGGAGTTTTGTTTTTGGGTCATGGCGCCAGACTAAAACAATCCTGGCGTCCGGCAAGCTGAGACAAGAAGTCCGAAATCGCAGAGGAACCGCGCCGGAGCCTGATCGCCGGCATTCGCCGCAGGCCCGGAATTTCCTTTGTGGCTGGGATGTTACCGGGGGAACAACCCTTGGTTTTCGGGTTTTTGCCTATCCCGGAAAGCTGGCGTAGGCTTTGCCGCTCTCTTTTTGGGCAGGTCCCGGCATGAAGCGCAAAGCCCTTTACAGCCGCGCCGCACGGCGTCGCCAAAGCGCGCCGGATGGGGCTTTCCCGCAAGCTGAACCGCTGGATTTGTGGCAGGCCGAGGATCAAGGCCCGCGCCTTGGCGCACTGCTCTGGCAGCGGATCAAACTCTTCACCGCCCGGCATGACCGTGCTGTTCCCGCCGCCGCGGCGATCCTGGTGACCCTGGCGCTTTTGGGTGGCTGGCGCCTGATCAATCCGTCGCCCGAGCCTTTGACCCAGTTCGATATCGACAATGCCGTCAAATACACGTTGGGCCACACGCCCCAGCCTCCCGACAACACCACCATTGCCGCCGCTATCGTGGCGCCGTCGGTGGTGCGGGTGGATGGTTATCTGTCGCCTGAGCATGCCGCCGCGTTGGCCAAGGAAGAAGCGGCAGACGCAAAGAAAAATCACATCAAGTTGCCGGACCCGCCCAAGGCTCCTCAGAAAGACGCCAAAAACGCGCCCAAGGACAATTCCACCAAGACGCCAGACGGCAAAGCGGCGGATGAGCATCCCGATTCCACCGGCAGCGGCGTGGTGATTGATGAGAAGGGCGACATCCTCACCAATCTGCACGTGGTCTCGTCCACCGATCGTTGGGTGGTGACTTTCGCTGACGGCAGCAAATCGGAAGCCACCATGGTGAATTCGCAGCCGGAAAATGATCTGGCGGTGATCAAGGCCAAGGTCCAGCCCGATGACCTGAAACCGGCGACCCTGGCTTCGACCAAGGATCTTTATCCGGGCGATACGGTGGTGGCGACCGGCTTTCCGTTCGGTATCGGGCCTTCGGTTTCTTCCGGTGTGGTTGCGGGCCTCAAACGCTCGTTTGAGGATCCCACCGACAAGGACAAGCCGAAAATGACCAACCTGATCCAGTTCGATGCGGCGGTAAATCCGGGCAATTCCGGCGGCCCGCTGGTCAACCGCGATGGTGAAGTGGTGGGCATCGTCACCGCGATCTACAATCCGACCGGCCAGCATGTCTTTGCAGGCATGGCTTTCGCAGTGCCGATCGAAAATGCCGCCGGGGCGGTTGGGGAAAATCCGTTATAACAGAAAAGGGTTCGCGACATGGCAAGCGGCGCGCATGAGGGGCTGGAACATCTCCTCTACGAAGTGAAGAAAATCGTGGTGGGCCAGGACCATTTCCTGGAACGTGTCATGGTGGCGCTTCTGGCCGGCGGGCATCTGCTGGTCGAAGGCGTGCCGGGCCTGGCCAAAACGCTCACGGTCGCCACCTTGGCGCGCGCCATGCGCGGCAGCTTCAAGCGTATTCAGTTCACGCCCGACCTGGTGCCGGCGGATCTGATCGGCACCCGCGTCTATAGCCAGAAAAGCGGCGAATTCTCCACCGTGCTGGGCCCCGTCTTTGCCAATCTGGTGCTGGCCGACGAAATCAACCGCGCCCCCGCCAAAGTGCAGAGCGCGCTCTTGGAAGTCATGCAGGAACGCCAGGTCACCATCGCGGGCGAAAGCCACAAGGTGCCGTCGCCTTTTGTGGTGATGGCGACCCAGAACCCGATTGAAACCGAAGGCACCTATGCGCTGCCCGAAGCGCAGGTGGACCGTTTCATGATGAAGGTGCTGGTCGGCTATCCCAATGAGGACGAGGAATTCGTTATCGTCC
>CAIXUE010000084.1 GCA_903922545.1 uncultured Alphaproteobacteria bacterium
GCGGCTGGCGCTGAAATTCATCGGACCGAAAAAGGCAAAAGCATGAGCGGCGTTAAAATAGGCTCCGAAGCGCATCGCGACGCGTTCTGCAGCCATTTCATGCGGACCTATACCGAGTTCGATCCTGAAACGTTGCCCTGGCCGGAGTTGGATGAGGCGGCGCTCAATCGCCTGAAATCGGTGCCATTCTGGGAAGAGGTTTTCTATACCGAGCGGCGGGCAGGCGCGATTGTCGCCGCCTTTACCGAAACCATCACCGATCCGGTGCTGAAAGAGGCGGTGGCACTGCAGGGGCTGGAAGAGGCGCGCCATGCCAAGATGATCCGCGTGATGATCGAAAAATACAATATCGACGCCGCCGAACGGCCGCTGGAAGACGTGTCCGACAATGTCGAAACCCGCTTCAAGGATTTCGGCTTTGGCGAATGCATGGATTCCTTTTTGGGTTTTGGCGTCTTCAAGATCGCCATGCAGTCGGAATTCCTGCCCAAGGAGATGTTCGCGATTTTTGAGACCCTGATGTACGAGGAAACCCGGCACATCGTCTTTTTCGTCAACTGGATGGCCTATACCCAGGCGCGCAAGGGCTTTTTTGCGCGCATGCTGCTGCCGCTCACCAGCTTCCGCTTTTACATGCGCGCGCTGGGCCGCATGGTCGGCACCGCCAAGCGCGGCAAGGATTTGAATGACGGCAAGGAGTTTTCCGCCACCCAGGCATCGGTGTTCCTGGACGGCTTTACCTTCCGCCGCTTCCTGGAGGATTGCTATTCGGAAAACCGCCGCCGCATGGATGTGTTCGACGCCGAATTGCTGCGGCCCAGCTTCCTGCCGCAATTGGCGGAAACCGCGCTGGGCGCCATGCGGTTCTGGAGCTTCCGCGCCAAGCCGCTGCCCGCCTGATTTTGGATAGGAGAAGATTGGCCCATGAAATGGGGCGTTGTTCTTGCGCTTCTGGCGGGCCTGGTCGCGGGCGTTTACCTGATCTGGGCCATCGGCTTTGATGCGGTGTTCGCCAGTGTGGCGCGCGCGGGCGTCAGCGGGCTGGCACTGCTGTGCCTTTATTTTTTGGTGGTGTTCGTGGCGCTGGCCTGCGCCTGGTTTTTCATTTTGCCGGCCGGCGCGCGGCGGCCGCTCAGCGAACTTTATCTGGCCCGGCTGGTGCGCGATTCCATCGCCGAGATTTCGCCTTTCTCGCCCGTGGGCGGCATGGTCGCCGCGGCGCGGCTGATGATCCTCAAAGGCATGAATGCCGGTTATGCCGCCGCTTCTGTGGCGGCCGACGCCACCACCGAAGCCATGGCGCAGGTGGCGTTTCTGGCCTTTGGCCTGGGACTGGGCTTCACCCAGTTTCGCCATTTGCCGACCGGCGGGCCTTTGACCGAGGCCATGCTGGCGGTGCTGTCGCTGGCGGTGCCGGGGATCGCGCTTTTGATCTTCCTGCAGAAACGTGGCGCCGGGCTGGCCCAGAAAATCGCGGCGCGGTTTTTTCCGCAAGCCGGCGAGGGCGTCTCGTTCCGCGCCGCCATTGAAGAGCTTTATGACTCGCCCGCGCGCCTGGCGGCGTCTTCGGCCTGGCATCTGGTGGCCTGGATTGCGTCGGGTGGCGGCACCTATATCGCGTTCCGCCTGGTCGGCGGCTCTATCAGTCTTCTTAACGCCATCGCGCTGGAAGCCTTGCTTTGCACCATCCGTAGCATTGCGGCCTTTGTGCCTGCCGCGGTGGGGGTGCAGGAAGCCGGTTATGCCCTGCTTGCGCCTTTGTTCGGGCTGCCCGCCGAAATGGGGCTGGCGGTGTCGTTGCTGAAACGGGCGCGCGAAATCGTGCTTGGTGTACCGGCGTTGATCTATTGGCAGAGCTTTGAAAGCCGCAAAGCGTTCGCGAGCCCGCCATGAACGACATTGTTCTGGTGACAGGCGCGTCCGGCTTTGTCGGCGCGGCAGTGGCGCGGGCCGCGCTGGCGCGGGGTTTCAAGACCCGCGTGTTGATGCGGGTCAGCGCGTCGCGGGCCAATATTGCGGGGCTGGATGTCGAGCCGGTGACCGGCGACATGCGTGATGCCAAAAGCATGACGGCGGCGCTGTCGGGCGCGCGCTATCTGTTTCATGTGGCGGCGGATTACCGGCTGTGGGCGCGCGATCCCAGCCAGATTGAGCGCAACAATCTGGAAGGCGCCCGGGCCACCATGCAGGCGGTGAAGCATGCCGGGTTGGAGCGGGTGGTTTACACCTCCAGCGTTGCGGCGCTGAAGCCGGGCAATGGCGCGCCCGTGGACGAAACCTCGCGGCACACCAAAGAAAGCGCCATCGGCGCCTACAAACGCAGCAAGCTGGTGGCGGAACGGGAAGTCGAGCGGATGGTGGCGGAAGAGGGCTTGCCCGCTGTGATCGTGGCGCCGTCCACGCCGATCGGGCCGCGCGACATCAAGCCGACGCCCACGGGGCGGATCATTGTGGAAGCCGCCAGCGGCCGGATGCCGGCCTTTGTCGAGACGGGACTCAATCTGGTGCATGTGGATGATGTGGCGGAAGGCCATTTCCTGGCGCTGGAGAAAGGCCACATCGGACAGAATTATATTCTGGGCGGCGAGGATGTGAGTCTGGAAGCGATGCTGGCGGATATTGCGCGGCTGGCGGGACGTAAAGCGCCCACCATCAAATTGCCGCGTGGACCTTTGTTTCCACTCGCTTATGGAGCGGAGATGGTGGCCCGGTTGACCGGCAAGGAGCCGTTTCTCACCGCTGATGCCTTGCGCATGTCGCGCTACCAGATGTTTTTTTCCTCTGCCAAGGCGCAAAGCGAGTTGGGATACAAGGCTCGGCCCTATCTGCGTGGCCTGGAAGACGCCTATGCCTGGTTCACCGCCAACGGGTATCTGTCGTGATTGCGGATTGGGAAACGATTGCAGGACTGGTCTTCGGCTTTTTGCCTTTGGCGATATGGCTGTATCTGCTTTTGGGCCGGGACTGGTTCTGGCGCATGCGCGAGCGTGACAACAGGAATGAACCGGCGCCGCCGAAGCATTGGCCCTCGGTCGTGGCCGTGGTGCCGGCCCGCAATGAAGCTGAAGTGATTCAGGAAAGCATCGGCAGCCTGTTGGCCCAGGATTATCCGGGCGAATTGCGCGTGATCTTGGTGGATGACCAGTCCGATGACGGCACCGCCGATCTGGCCCGCGCGCTGGGATCGGAAAAATTGACGGTGCTGCGTGGTGCGGAACGGCCGCCGGGCTGGACCGGAAAATTGTGGGCGATGAAGCAGGGCTCTGAAGCGGCGGGGCAGCCGGAATTCATCTGGTTCACCGATGCCGATATCGCCCATGAACACGACAATCTGTCCCGGCTGGTGGTGCGGGCGGAATTCGATGGCAAGGTTCTGGTTTCGCTGATGGCGCGGCTGTCCTGCCGCACGCTTGCCGAGCATTTCCTCATCCCGGCCTTTGTGTTCTTTTTCGACATGCTGTTTCCCTTTGGCGCGGTCAATGATCCGAAGCGGAAGATCGCGGCGGCGGCCGGCGGCTGCTTGCTGGTGCGGCGCGGTGCGCTGGAAAAAGCCAGCGGGATTGAAGCGATCCGCCACAA
>CAIXUE010000085.1 GCA_903922545.1 uncultured Alphaproteobacteria bacterium
CCATAGGCGTTGAAATTCATCCCGATCTCGCCCGACCCGCCAAGTGGCAGGAAGACCAGTTCGTCGCGCGAAGATGCTGAGGCTTGCATTATTTACCGGCGCGGGCGTGGATCAGCATCAGCCCGCGAATGGTGAGGTCGGGATCGATATGCTCGATGGCCGGAATATCGGGCCGGAAAAGATGCGCCAGGCCGCCGGTGGCCACCACGGTCATGGGCTTGCCATATTCGGCCTTGATGCGGGCGATCAGCCCTTCGATCAGCCCGACATAACCCCAATAGACGCCCGACTGCATGCTGGGCGCGGTGTCGCGCCCGATCACCTTTTGCGCCCGGTGGATCGCCACCCGCGGCAAGAGCGCGGCGGCCTGGTGCAACGCCTCGATGGAAAGATTGGCGCCCGGCGCAATCACGCTGCCGTCGAAATCGCCATTCTCGGCCACGATGTCGAAATTGGTGGCGGTGCCGAAATCCACCACGATCACCGCGCCCTTGTAGCGCTCATGCGCGGCGACGGTGTTGCACAGCCGGTCAGCGCCCACGGCATGGGGACGATCGACATTGGCCTTGATGCCAAGATCGAGCGATGGATCGCCCACGATCAAAGGTTCGCATTTCAGATACGTGCGGCACATGGCGCGCAGATCAAACAGCACCGCCGGCACCACCGTGGCGATGATGGCCTGGCCCAGATCGGCGAAGGAAAGTCCCTCCAAGGCCAGAAGCTGGTTCAGCCAGACGGCATATTCATCGGACGTGCGGGCGGCTTGCGTCACCATACGCCATTGGGCGCGGATCGCGGGCCCGTCATAGACCGCGAAAACGATGTTGGTATTGCCTGCGTCTATGGCCAAAAGCATGTCTGTTATCCGAAAAAGACTTCGCCCGCCGCGATGGCGCGGGTCTGGTTTGCTTCGCTCAGGAGCAACGCGCCCTGATCGTTTATGCCTTCAAACATTCCCACATGCTCCCCGCCAGGCAGGCGCGCCCGGATGCGGCTGCCCAGGCCCGCCGCCCGCGCCAACCAGGCATCGCGCAACGGCAAAAAGCCCTGAGCTTCCCACAGGTCATACCATCCGGCGAAGTGCCGGGCGAGGAGGCCAAGCGCCTCTTTCGGCGCGGGCGGCTCTGCGCCCAGCGCGGCCAGGGACGTGGCGGGAAATTCGGTGCCTTCGGGATGGGAGGCCAGATTGACGCCAATGCCGATGACCAGCCCCTCGCCCGCGGTTTCCAGCAGAATGCCGGCCAGCTTTCGGCCGCTTGCCAGCACATCATTGGGCCATTTGACGGCAATGTCCGGCGTGAATTTGGCCGCCATGTCAGCGGCGGCGATGGCGGCGGCGAAACTGAGCTGGGCCCATTCCGCCTTGGCCCGTTTGGGCTGGATCAAAAGGCTGGCGAAAAGATTGCCTTGCGCGCTTTGCCAGACCCGGCCACGCCGGCCGCGGCCGGCGCTCTGGCGCGCGGCGGTGATCCAGAGCGGGCCGGCCTCGCCCGCCAGGGCGCGGCGGCGGGCCTCCTCATTGGTGGAATCCAGTTCAGAAAATTCCAGGAGGCCGCAGCCCTCGATCAAGGAAGCAGCGCTTTTGCGGCCGCGTCAGCGGCGCTGATGATGGGCGAAGCCGCAACAATGAACAGCAGCGCGAAGGCGCCCGACAGGATCATGATGGCGCGCGAGCCGATGCCGATATCCGCATCGAAGGCGGGCGCGGGCTCATCAAAATACATGATCTTCACCAGGCGCAGGTAATAGACCAGCCCCACCGTACTCGCCAGCACACCGATGACGGCGGGCCAGATCAATCCGGCCTGGATGGCGGCGGAGAAGACATACCATTTGGCCAGGAAGCCCGCGAAGGGCGGCACGCCGGCAAGGCTCACAAACAGCATGCCAAAGGTCAGCGCCAATTTCGGATTGGTGCGCGCCAGGCCCGAAAGATCAGAGATGCTTTCAACCGGCTTGCCGCCGCGCTTCATGGCCTGGATGCAGGCGAAGACGCCAATATTGGTCGCCACATAGATGGCCAGGTAAATCAGCACGCCGCGCGCGCCGAGTGCCGTGCCGGCGGCAAGACCCAGAAGCGCATAGCCCATATGGCCGATGGAGGAATAGGCCATCAGGCGCTTGATATTCTTCTGGCCCAGCGCCGCCACCGCGCCCAGCACCATGGAAAGCACCGAGATGAAAATGATGATCTGGCGCCATTGCGCGATGGCGTCGGGGAACGGCGTCAGGATGGCGCGCAGGAACAGGCACAGTGCGGCCACCTTGGCGGCGGTGGCGAAATAGGCCGTCACCGGGGTGGGCGCGCCTTCATAAACATCGGGCGTCCACATATGGAACGGCACGGCGGAAACCTTGAACGCCAGGCCCGCCACCAGAAACACGATGCCGAAAATGATGCCGATGCCCACGCCGCTATGGGCGATGACGCCCGCCACGGTGGAGAAATTCACGCTGCCGGTGAAGCCATAGATCAGCGAAATGCCGTACAGCAGCATTCCCGAGGACAGCGCGCCCAGCACGAAATATTTCAGGCCCGCTTCGGTGGAACGCAGATGATCGCGGTTGAAGGCGGCCAGCACATAAAGCGCCAAAGATTGCAGCTCCAACCCCATGTAAAGCGACAGGAAGCTGGTGGCCGAAACCATCAGCATCATGCCCAGGGTGGACAGCAGCATCAGAATGGGCAGCTCAAAGCGCGACACGGCGATGGCGGAAAAGAATTCCTCAGCCAGCAAAATGGAAAGCGCCGAACCGATCAGGATCAGGATTTTGGCAAACCGCGAGAAGCCATCGGCCATGAAGGCGCCGTGAAAAGCAGAACCGGAATCGCCCATCACCACCGCCGCGCCAGCCAGGACCAGCAACAGGATCGCCGCCCAACTGATGACGGGCGCGGTCTTCTCGCCGCCAATCGCGCCGGCCAGCAGCAGCGCCATGGCGCCGACCGCCAGGATCAGCTCCGGCAACAGGATCATCAGGTCGGGCATGATGTTCATGGCGCGGCCTTCTGTATGGCGACTTTATTTCCAGCATGATCCATCGCCAAAGACACTTGGTTGTCATGGATCAGCTTGGCCACCGCCGGCGTGGTGACATTGGTCACCGGGGTGGGATAGACGCCCATCAGGATGGTGATAACGACCAGCGGCGCCAGAATGGCGATTTCTCGCGGCGTCAGGTCTTCAATGGTTTGCAGCGCCGGCTTGACCAGCGCCCCGAAAATGATCCGCCGATACAGGAACAGGGCATAGGCCGCCGAAAGAATGACGCCGGTGGCCGCGAAAATCGCGATCCAGCTATTGTGCAGATAGGCGCCCAGCATGGTGAGGAATTCGCCGACAAAGCCGGATGTGCCCGGCAGGCCGACATTGGCCAGGGTGAAAATCATGAAACAGGCGGCATAGAGCGGCATGCGGTTGACCAGCCCGCCATAGGCGGCGATCTCACGGGTGTGCATGCGGTCATAGACCACGCCGACACAAAGAAAGAGCGCGCCGGATACCACGCCATGGCTCAGCATCTGGAAAATGCCGCCCTCCACGCCCTGATGGGTGAGCGTGAAAATGCCCATGGTGACAAAGCCCATATGCGCAACGGAGGAATAAGCGATCAGCTTTTTCATATCCTCCTGCGCCAGGGCCACCAGCGAGGTGTAGATGATCGCCACAATGCTCATGGTGAAAACCATCGGCGCGAACATTTCGGTGGCGCTGGGGAACATGGGCAGCGAGAAGCGCAGGAAGCCGTAGCCACCCATCTTCAGAAGGATGCCGGCCAGGATCACCGAACCGGCGGTGGGCGCTTCGACATGGGCATCAGGCAGCCAGGTGTGAACCGGCCACATCGGCATCTTGACGGCGAAGCTGGCGAAGAAGGCCAGCCATAGCCAGGTCTGCATGGTGCGGGGGAAATGCGCCGACGCCAGAAGCACGGCGATGTCGGTGGTGCCGGTGTACCAATACATGCTCATGATCGCGAGCAGCATCAGCACCGAACCGACGAAAGTGTAGAGGAAGAATTTGAAGCTGGCATAAACGCGCCGCTTGCCGCCCCAGATGCCGATGATCAGGAACATCGGGATCAGGCCGCCTTCGAACAGCACATAGAAAAGAACCAGATCGAGGGCGCAGAACACGCCGATCATCATGGTTTCCAGCACCAGGAAGGCGATCATATATTCCGCCACCCGGTTCTCGATCGCTTCCCAGCTGGCCGCGATGCAGAAGGGCATCAGGCCGGCCGTCAGCACCACGAACAGCATGGAAATACCGTCCACGCCCATGTGATAGGAAATGCCGCCGCCCAGCCAGTTCAGCTTTTCCACCAGCTGGAAGCCGGGATTGGAATTGTCGAACGACGCCCACACCGCCAGCGAGACGATGAAGGTGACGATGGTGGTGCCCAGCGCGATCCAGCGCGCATTGTTGGCCGACGGCATGGCCAAAATCGCCGCCGCACCCAGCAACGGCAGAAAGGTCACCAGCGAAAGCAGCGGAAGGCCGGTCATAGCGCGCCTCCCGTGGCCATGAACCAGGTGGCCAGGGCCACCACGCCCAGCAGCATCGCCAGGGCATAATGATAGAGATAGCCGGATTGCAGCTTCACCGCGCC
>CAIXUE010000086.1 GCA_903922545.1 uncultured Alphaproteobacteria bacterium
CTTGGCGCGCCGCGACAGCGCCGCCTGGGAAAAAGCCAGCACGCCAATCACAAGCGCGCCCATGGTCACCAGCAGCACCAGCCCGGCATAGCGCGCGATACGCCGCTGAGGCGGCTCGGTGGTGGCCATCAGCGTCACCGCGCCAATCACGCGGCCGTTCATGGCCACAGGCGAACTCACCCGCATCACGTCGCCCTCCACCACCGCACCCTGGGATTTGAGCGCCGCGCTGTTCAGCGTGGCGGGCAGTGCCTCGTCGCGGGAGAATTGTGCCACGCGCTTTCCCGTGGCGTCATAAACCCCCGCAGCTCTCAATTCCGGATTGACCTTGAGTGCATCGACATACTCCTGCGCTGCGGCGCCGTCACCGAACGATACCGCCGCCGTTACGCTGGCGGCCAGGATGCTGGCCTGTTCGCTCACATCGCGGGTCTGCTGGGCCGCGTAAAGTTCATCCTCATAGCGCGCCATGCCGATGCCGGCGATCAGCAGCAGCAGCGCCGCCATCAGGGCAGCGATGATTGGCCAATTCAAGCCGGTGCGCGCCAGCTTCATGACGCGCTCCTGCGGGTGACCGAATGGGCCAGCTCCAGAAGTTTGGAGCTGATGCGGATGCCGCTTTTGGCCGCCTGTGCATCGTCAATGTCGAAGCGGACATGATTGTCCAGCATCACAAAGCTGATCACGCCATGCACCGGCGCGGTTGCATCGGTAACGGTGATCACCGGTTTGCCGTCCAGTGCGTCCAGGGAGCCGGCAGCCGGATCGCCGTCATAGACGATCTGGCAGCCATCGGCCGCGCCGGCCGAGGCGATGCGGCGGATGGAGAGGGGCCGCCCTGCGTCGGTGCCCGCGGCCTTGTCGATGATGGCGCCGAACGGGTCGGTGCCCAGAATGCAGATTGTCACGGGCGCACTTGGGGAGGCGAACACCCCATCGGGCCAATCGATGAAAGGCACGAATTTGGTGAGATAGGCGGCCTTGACCTGATACTCGAGCGAACTTTGAGCTTCAGCCCCAGTTCCGGCTTCCATCAGCGGAATACATGCCGCCACCAGAAGCAAAAATCGCGACAGGGCCTGCCATTTTTTCATCCCTAAAAACTTTGCCGGAGCATGAAAACAAACGAGCGTCCGACATATTGCGGTTGGTAAGTCGAGGGATCATTGGCTTCGATGTGACGGTCATGCAGCAGGTTGGTGCCCGAAAAATCCACTTCCGTGCTGGGTGTGACATGCCAGCCGATACGCACATCCCCTTCCACATAAGAGGGAACCAGCGCGATCGGCGCGCCATTGGGATTTTCCTGTGTGACCTTGCCCACGGAGCGGATCGTAGCATCAAGCTCCAGGCTTTGGGTCAGGTTCATGAAGGAATGTATCTGGGCCTGCGCCGCCGGGTCCTGGCCAGTCGAGGCGCCATTGCCAAGATCGGTGAACCCGATCTTGTTGCTGACATCCTTCAGCAGCCAATTGGTCCCGGCGCTGAGCCGCCACCAGTCCGTAAGTGTGTAGGTGGCCCAGGATTCCACGCCATAGGTTTTGGCTTCCAGCCCATTCTCAAGTGTGATGGGAAAGGTCGTTACCGGCCCCGGCTGGTCGGAGCGCAGATCGTCATAGACATTATAGAAAAGCGATACCGACAGCGACAGATGCGGCAGGATCGTGCCGCGATAGCCGACTTCGTAGGCGGTGAGCTTTTCGGACTCAAAATCCGGCGACGGCAGCAGCAGGCCCGGAAACGACAGCTCGCGGTCCACCTTGGAAGGCGTGCGCACCGCCTGGCTGAACGCAGTCCAGAGCATGTTGTTGTCCGTGACCTGCCAGGCCAGCCGGACATTGGGCATGAAATCCAGGCCGGAATAGGAATTGTTTTCCGCCTTCAATCCCAGGGTCAGTTTCAGATTGGGCAGCAGCGGGAATTCATCCTGGGCAAAGATGTTTTCCAGCGAGATGGTGGTGGTGGGATCGGCGAAAAATACCTGGTTTGAATAATAGGATTCCTTGAACTGGCGGTATTCACCGCCCCAGATGAACGAGTCGTTCCATCCCAGCGACATGTCGTGCTGGATTTGCGCGTCATAAGTCCGCAATTCCTCGCGCGATTGCCCGGTCAGGATGCGGGTGCTGTCATCGCCGGAAATGATGGCGGCAAGGCTGTCGCCGCCCGTAAAATTATGCGTCCAGTGGAAATTGAGATTGCCGCCACGGGCCTTTTCCAGGTCCTGATCGGGCGTGTGGTCGGCATAGGTATCGCCTTCAAAAGTAAAGCTGTCCTGGCCCAGCACCTGGTCGAAGCGGAAGCCCAGATCGTCGCGCGCCCATCCGGTCTTGGTGGTGTCGGCGGCGGTGAATGGCGCCGCATCGCCGCTGCGGCCCAGCTGGCCATAAAGCGCAACCGCGCCGCCGTCCCAGGGCGAAAAACCGTAATGCAGCACGCCGCGATAGCCGCCTGTGGTGCTGACGCGCGCGTCCAGCAATCCGCCCTTGGTGTCATTGGCGTTCTTGGTGATGATGCTGATCACGCCATTGACGGCATTGGCGCCGTACAGCGTGCCGCCCGGCCCGCTCACCACTTCGATGCGTTCGATCTCCGCCAGCGGCACATCGATATTTTCCCAGAACACGGTGCTGGCAAGCGGTGAATACACGCTGCGCCCGTCAACCAGGACCAGCAGTTTGTTGGCCGATTCCGGCGAATTGAAGCCGCGCGCCGTGATTGTGTAGGCGTAGCCGTTTATCTTGGCGACTTCGAGATTGGGCGCCAGGCGCAGCACTTCGGGCAAGGAACTGTAGCCGGAGCGGCGGATGTCTTCGGCGGTGATGACATAGACCGAGGCCGGTGCTTGGTTCAGCGGCTCTGCCCGGCGCGAGACCGAGGTGATCTCGACATTGGCCAATTGTTCAATGGAAAGGTCCTGGACGTCGCTGGAATTCTGCGCCGAGGCCGGCATGGAAAAGGCCGGCAGGCATGCAGCCGCCAGCAGCGCCACGCCCCACACCCCTCTAAGCCTGCTCAAAATCCAGCCCCTCTCGTGCCCAGCAAGCTAAAATGCCGGAACTAAAAAAAGGTTCCCAGACTCGCGGAACCAATTGAGGATACAATCATTTGGCCCGCTCCAGGCAAATTCCGGCGTTTTTTACGGGGTAAGCCTGGCGGGTCTCAGCCGCGGCCCCTGTAGGGCGAAACGCCCGGGTCCGGCAGCCACAGGCCAACCGGCAATTTTCCCGTTTGCCAGAAGATGTCGATGGGAATGCCGCCGCGCGGATACCAAAAACCGGCGATGCGCAGATAGCGCGGCTTCACTGCCGCCGCTACGCGTTTGGCGATAAGCAGCGTGGTGTCTTCATGAAAACCCGAAGCATTGCGGAAGCTGGCCAGAAACAGCTTGAAGGATTTGGATTCCAGCAGCGCCTTGCCCGGCACGTAATCCAGAACGAAATGGGCAAAATCCGGCTGGCCGGTGATGGGGCAAAGCGTCGTGAATTCAGGCGCGGTGAAGCGAACCACATACTCATCGCCCGGATGTGGATTGGGCACGCCTTCCAGTTTGGCCTTGTCGGGCGAAGCGGGCTGGCGCACGGCGTGGCCCAACTGGGTGAGTTTTTTAGGGCTCATAGCTGCAGCTTTGTCCATGCGAGGGACGGGCGATTTTCACCCGCGCCACTTCCGGCAGTGTGGCCTTGGCGCGGGCGTAAATAAAGCGCGCCAGATTTTCCAAAGTCGGCGTGCCCAGGCCTTCCACTTCATTGAGCAACCGGTGATCCAGCATGTCGCGCACGCTTTTCAGGGCCGCATCCACCTGGCCGAAATCGCGCAGGAAACCGGTCTTGGCATCCGGCTGGCCCTTCAGCGTCACTTCTACATAAAAGGAGTGGCCGTGCATGCGCCGGTTCTCGCCCGCGCCCGCATCCAGATGATGGGCGGCGTCAAAGGTGAATTGCTGAGTGATTTCCAGGCTCATGGGTCTCAAGTAGCGAAGCGGTAGACCATAATAAAGCCGGGCTTTTGGCCCCTGCCCCAAGATACGTCAAGGCCCGGGAGCGACGGCCCGAAAAAGTGCGGCGGCGACACCGATTACGCAATGACGTCCGCGGTTTTTCGTTGGCCGCGCGACCAATATTAAAGTGCGTTGTCCCCGGTTTCGCCGGTCCGCACCCGCAGCGCCTGTTCCAGGTCCAGCACGAAAATCTTGCCGTCGCCAATCTTGCCCGTGCGGCTGCCGGCCGTGATGGCCTGGACCGCGTCATCCACCCGGCCATCGGGCACCGCCACTTCCAGCTTCAACTTGGGCAGAAAGGAAATCTGGTATTCGGCGCCGCGATAGATTTCGGTGTGACCTTTCTGGCGGCCATAGCCGCGCACTTCGGTCACGGTCAGGCCTGTCACGGCGATGGCGGTGAGCTTCTCGCGCACGGCATCAAGACGATGCGGCTGGATGATGGCAACAATAAGCTTCATTGGATTTCTCCTAGCGGTTCACGTGATAGCCGGACTCGCCATGAGCAGCGAAATCCAGGCCGACGGTTTCCGTATCCCGGTCCACCCGCAATCCTACGGTGTATATGGTCAGCTTGGTAATGGCGAATGTGGCGATGGCCGACCACAGGCCCACCACCACCACGCCCATGCCCTGCACGGCGAATTGCGCCAGCACCGGCCGGCCCAGCGTCACGCCGCCGCCCAGCAAGGTCAGGAACGGCAAAAGCAGGCTTCCCAGCGCGCCGCCCACGCCATGCACACCAAGAACGTCAAGCGCGTCATCCACTTCCATGGTTTTCTTGACCAGCAGCACGGCACAGAAACACACAATACCGGCCAGTGCGCCCAGCAACACCGCCGCCAGCGGGCCGACATAGCCAGACGCCGGCGTAATGCTGGCCAATCCCGCCACGGTACCGGTGACGGCGCCCACCATGCTGGGCTTGCCGAATTTGAACCATTCAATGCTCATCCAGACCAGGGTCGCGGTGGCGGCCGCCAGATGTGTCGCCAGCATCGCCATGCCCGCGTCCGATCCGGAGGAAAGCGCGCTGCCGGCATTGAAGCCGAACCAGCCCACCCACAGCAGCGACGCGCCCACCATCACCATCCAGGGCGCATGCGGCGGGCGAATGCCGTGCGGAAATTCCTGCCGCGCGCCCAGCATCACCGCAATCACCAGCGCCGAAATACCCGCGGTGACATGCACGACAATACCGCCGGCGAAATCCATCACGCCCCGCGCCGCCAGCCAGCCGCCGCCCCAAACCCAATGCGTCACCGGCACATAAACCAGCATCAGCCACAGGCCCGAGATCATCAGCACCGCGCCGAATTTGATGCGTTCGACATAGGCGCCAATGATCAGCGCCGGCGTAATGACCGCAAAGGTCATTTCGAACATCACAAACACGCTTTCGGGAATATGCAGGCCCGGATGCACCGCGCCCCGGGTCACTTCCGCCAGCAGCGCCGCATTCATGTCGCCGATCCAGGCGCCCGTACCGCTGAAAGACAGGCTGTAGCCGGCCACGAACCACAGCACCGATGACACGCAGGCCACCGCGAAACACTGCACCAGCACCGACAGCACGTTCTTGGCCTGCACCAGCCCGCCATAGAACAGCGCCAGCGCCGGAAGCGTCATCAGCAGCACCAGCACCGTCGCGCTGATCATCCATGCCGTATCGCCGCTATTGATCACGCTACTCCCTGTGGACCGTTTCCGGTCACTTCCCTGCCTATTTGTTGGGCAAGGTGTTGAGATGCGGCCCCGCTGGCAAGGCCAGGGGGTTCCTAAAGCTGGGGATTTTCTCGGGTATCCTGGGCCGCGACAGTCTGGCCGCAGGGCTAATATTGCGCCGCGTTAAGGCGCATGGTAACTGGCGCGAGCGCGGGGAAGCTGAGTCGCGCAATCCAGATTTAATATATATAAATCAGTACGTTAGTGAATAAATTGACGGCCGCATGGGCAAGTCGACGCCCGGGCCGCAAAGGACGAATGTGGGATCCGAAAAAGCGCAGGAAACAGGACTGGCCGGCCGTTACGCCACCGCCATGTTCGAACTGGCCGACGACGGCAAGGCTCTGGACGCCGTGGCGGCTGACTTCGCCGCGCTGCGGACCGCCATTCACGCCAGTCCCGACCTGGCCCGGCTGGTCCGGTCACCCGCCTTTTCGCGGGAAGACCAGACCAGGGCACTGACCGCGCTGCTCACCAAAATGGGGGTCTC
>CAIXUE010000087.1 GCA_903922545.1 uncultured Alphaproteobacteria bacterium
ACGCTGGTACAAAATATCCGGCAGGCCATCCTTTCTCGACGCCGGTGGCGTTAGGAAAGCCGGCTACGATTTTCATGACTTGGAAAGACGACGGTACCGTTCTGGCGACACTCAATAAAACTGAGTCTTACTCGATGCATCTTGATGTGGCCGTAACCTCAGTTCAGGTGATGGCATCAGGCGCGCAGGCAGATTTCGATGAAATCCAGGCGGGTCAGTCCGGCGCCACTGCGGAAAAGTGCGCGGCCGGAGGCAGTGCTTCTTCTATTTCTGCAGGCTCGCATTAAGTGCCCTGTCAACAGTTCAATTGGACCGCATGAGCGAAGACGCCGATATCACGGTGGTGGTGACATCGTGCAACCGGCACGATCTTCTGGCGCGCACGCTGGAGAGTTTTCGCCGCAACGAAACAGAGGGGCGGATTGCGCGCATCCTGGTCGCCGAAGATGGCGATGCCGATCCCAAGGCCGTGTGCGAGAAATTCGGCGCGGAGTATTTTTGCTCCGGCACGCGGGCGGGTCAGATCAGGATGATCGATCAGGCGTATGGCAAAGTGACCACGCCTTATATTTTCCACCTGGAAGATGACTGGGAGTTTTTCAACCCGGGCTTTATGGAAAAAAGCCGGGTGCTGATGGAAAAAGATCCAAAGCTTTTGACGGTTCAGTTGCGGCCCTGGCAGCCCAAGGAGCAATTGACCTATGTGGCGCCTGACGAATCCTGGGCGCTGGTCGATACCGCGCCAGGCACGGCCTGGCATGGCTTTTCCTTCAATCCCTCACTGCGGCGGCTGAGCGATTACAGGCTTTTGGGCAGTTTTGCGGGCCAGCGGTTGACGGTGCCGCTGGTGCTGATGACCAATTCGGCGGCGGTTCCTTATGAAGCAGAGGCCAGCGATTTTTATTTCCGCCGGGGTTTTTACACCGCCATCCTGGATAAGACAGGCTATGCCAGGCATATCGGGGTGGAGCGCCATGTCACCCATGGCGCGGATTTCAAAAGTCCGGATGAGGGGCTGGCGCGCAATGCGCCCTGTCCCTGTGGTTCGGGCCGCAAATTCAAATATTGCCATGGCGTTCTTTCCTGACAGGACTGCAAAACCCATGGCGCAGACGCCAAGATAATTCTAGAAACGGCAGACCCGAACGGACCCGTCCATGCCGCAACAGCCCAATTTTCGCGTCTATCAGTTTGGCCTTCGCGGCTGGGCGGCAATTGCCCTGGGTCTGGTCATTCTGGGCGCGCTCACCATTCTGGCGCTGGGTTTCTTTGTGCTGCTGTTGCCCGTCCTGCTGCTGGCGCCGGTGATCTATTATTTCCTGCCGCGGCCGAAAATCCGCGCCGCGACCTATGAACGGCCGCAGGATGCCACCATCATTGATGGCGAATTCAGGGTTGTTGGCGCCCATGAGATTGAACAAAAGCCGGGCGCCAATGATTAGCAGGAATGGCGCAAAATTCCTGGCGTTCGCGGTCCTGGCGATTGGCCCAAGCCTTATCCAGCCTGCGCGCGCGGCTGAGCCGCCATGCAAGCCCGCCAGTGTGGAGCGGGACAGTGCGATTGCCTTGTCGGGCAGCCTCTACAACGAAAATCATTTTGGGCCGCCCGGTTATGGCGCCCACCCCAAAACCGACCGCAACGACAAGATCGCCATTTTAAAGCTGGACGATCCCTTGCGGATCGACCTGCCGCTCACCGAATTTCATGCCGCCGGCATCATCACGGTCAAGGAAGTGCAGATCGTACCGGCCAGGGCCGGCGCGCTGGATGCGGCCGCTTTGTCCGGCAAGCATGTGGTGATCAAGGGCAAGCTTTTCGAACCCAATGGCGATGACCATGTGCGGGACATTCTGATTTTCGCCGAGAACGGCCAGCCAGGCGGGCGGGTTGTTTGCGGCGGCGCGGCCCCGCGATAAACCGGCAAGAGGATAGTCATGACACGCGAAGAAGATGTGCTGGCCGCGCTGGACAAGCCCCGCGCCCTTTATTCGGTGCAGCAGCTGGTCGATCCCAGCAACAAAAGCACCGACGCGCTGCAAGACCTGCTGATGCGCATGCGGGCTGCCGGCAAGGTGAAGTTCGACATCAAGACTGGCAAGTGGAGCAAGGCCTGATTTCGTGAAAAGAGCAGTGGGCGCCCTGATTGGCCTGGTCGGCGCGGTGCTGGCAACACCGGCCGGTGCCGATCCCGTGCAGTCCAGCAGTATTTTGAATGTCGGCTATACGTTGGCATTCTGGGCAATCCCGTTCGGCCATACATCCTATGATGGCCGATTTGCCGGAAATTCCTATTCCGCGAAAATACATTATGAAACGGGCGGCGTCGCCAACATCTTCTGGAAGTCCGTGATCGATGCGAGCGCGGAAGGAACCCTGGGAATACATTCCATTTCCAGCGGAACATACGAATCGGCTTCGCAGGATGGCAGCAAGCCGCTGCAGCGGGTGAAAGTGACGTTTGAAAACAGCAGTCCAACGAGCATCTTCTCCGACCCGCCCTATGACACAAAAAAATATCCGCTAAGCGAAGCGGAGAAAGCGGGCACCGCGGATCCCATCAGCGCCATCACCTCCATCCTCACGGGCGTGCAGGATGCAAACGGGCCGTGCGGCGCGACTCTGCATGTGTTTGACGGGCGCAGGCGCTATGACTTGACATTCACTTACTTCAAGGATGAGCCTGCGGCGCCCAAAGGCGGCCCGTTCCAGGGCGCGGTTCATCTTTGCGCGATTCACTACATGGCCATCGCGGGCTATCCGCAACAGATGATCAAGGACAAGCAGGCGCTTCCGGAAATGTTTGCGGACTTTATCGAGGTTCCGGCGCAAGCCGCGCCCGGCGGGCATTATGTCGTTGCCACCAAACTCTGGTCCGATCTGTTTCTGGGAAGGGTGACGGTAACGCTCGATACCATGGCCATTGATGGAACAGCGCTTCTGGGAACCAATGCCCGGCATTGATCTGCCGAAACAATTTGCAGGTGAGGACGTTAACCGCCGCGTCGAACACCGCTGCCTAGACAACCAGAACAGGAACAAAGGCGTGTACGATTGACACCCTTGTCCCCGGGTTTGCCCCCGCGACACTGATGGTCGCGCCCAGTTGCCTTGTCAGGGCTTCAACGATGCCGGTGCCCAGCCCTGCCTTGGCAGACCCCGGCTCCACGGATATTCCCACCCCATCGTCCGTCACGGACAGTGTCCAGTTCGCGGCCTGAGCCTGATAATCAACCACTATTTTGCCGTTGCGATTGTCGGGGAAGGCATGTTTGAGCGCGTTGATCACCAGCTCGGTGACGATCAAGCCGAGACTGACAGAGGTGTCGGCCGTCGTGGCGCCGTCATCCGCTCTGACTTTGAGTGAAACCTGATCGTGGTCCCAAATCATGGATGCGCCGATACTGTCACACAGCACGGTCAAGTATGGGCGCAGCTCAACGTTACCCAATCGGGACGCCGCAAGTTGCTGTTGAAGCGAAGCCACGGACATAACCCGTTGATGGGCATCGACCAGGTAGCCCCGTGTTTCTTCTGACTGCACCTTGCGCGCGCTCTGCATGAGAACGCTGGCGATAATTTGCAGGCTGTTGGCCACCCGGTGGTGAAGCTCCTGGATCAGGATTTCTTTGTCCTTAACAAGGTCATCCTTGAGTTTCTGGGCAATGCGAGCTTCTGTTACATCGGAAACGGCCAAGATCAACCGGACATTATCGTCATCGGCGTAATCGAGCTTTGTGGCGTTCAGCACTAGGCATCGTTTGGGCAGGCCTGTGCGCACAAGGTCAGTCTCATAGCCTTCGATCACGGCAAATCCGGAGGCCGTGGCTTTCAGCAGCGCCATCAGTTGAGGCGCGTTCCATTCGCCGCTGCCCAGAACGGCCAGGGGGCGGCCGGCGACTTCGCCCGGATCGATTTGGAACGTCCGGCAGAATGACTTGCTGGCAGCAATCACGGTGAGACTGGCATCAAGGAGCAGCACCGGCGCATTTGAAGATGTGACGATGGCCAAGGCCAAATTGAGGGCGGCGGCTGGTGGAAGCGGCACTTGGGGAGCCATGAGCTACCCCTTTCTGTAACAACCGGAGGCTTTCAATTTGAAAACCATCCCCGACAACATTTATAGCCCATCAAAAGGCACGAATTGAGGCCAAGCCCAATTCATGCCGTTTTTCTTTCTTGTAGGAGGGGATCGGACGGCGGTGTTTGGTCCAAAAGCGCGCGGATCGTCTTAATGACGTGCCTCAGATCATAGGGTTTAGGGATGAACTTCCCTCCAGGGGGCAAATCATCGTCGTTTGGAGAGACAAGTCCGGACGTGACAATCAGGTGAATTGGGGGCCAGCGATCCCGTGCCGTCCTGGCCAATCTCATCCCGTCCATCGTTCCGGGCATATTGATATCGGTAAAAATGGCACGGATGTCGTTGCGACTCTCAAGGATGCTTATCGCATCATGGGCGTTACCGGCCTCCACGACCCAAAATCCGGCATCTTCAAGCATCTGGACGGCCTCCATCCGAATGATGGCCTCGTCCTCAACAACCATAATAACTGTCTTTTGCGCCATGTATTCCGTGCCTTATCAATCGCTGGCGCGGAACGGTTGAAATTGTGAGGGGGGTCGCCGTTCATGTAACGCGCGAAAACGGCTCTCGGGCACGTGGTTGCGCGGATTGACGGCGCCTTTCTGAAACAAAAACCCCGCCGGGGTTGCCGGCGGGGTTTTCCGGCAGCAGGCCGGATACTCTGTGCGGGATATCTCCCGTTGTTGAATTTCAGATTTTGGATTTGCAGGTCCGCTTCAAGGGCCTGTTGGCTCCGTCTTCGCAGAGCCGGCTTTAATCGCCGGCGGAGTCTCTTCCATATAGGAAACCTCCTGTTCGAGCTTCATCTGTCGCAGATTTGAGTCTTTCGCGGACACTTCGCGGGCGCTGCCTGCTTCCGGGGGAAGCGTGGGGGCCCTTGGCGACGTCACGACGTTTGACCGTTCTGCGACAACAAAATCAAACACCCGTATCCAGGTTCCGTCAATGTGCTATCACAAATTTATGTGGCTTATTTTTGCGTTCTCCGGCCCGGTTTTCTGGGCCATTTCGACACATATCGATAAATATCTGGTGGACCGCTATTTCAAGGACAGCGACACCACGGTTTTGATGCTGTTCACCGCCTTTGTCGGCGTGCTGTTCCTGCCTGTGATCGCCTATTTTG
Source organism: uncultured Alphaproteobacteria bacterium (assembly GCA_903922545.1). The sequence goes on from CAIXUE010000087.1 coordinate 5,212, forward strand.
ATTCCGCGGTGCTGAAACCGGGATGGGGCGCCATCCTGGTGATGACGATATGCGGCATTCTTTATATGGGCGCGCTGCTGTTTTATCTGCGCGCCATCCAGAGCGAAGAAGCGTCTGTTGTGGCCGGCCTGTTCCAGGCTTCGACATTGTTCACGTTTCTGCTGGGCTGGCTGTTTCTGGGCGAGAAGCTTGGCTGGACCAAGGGTTGCGGCTGCGCCCTGATTGTGGCGGGCGCCTTTGTGCTGACCCAGGGGCATAAATTCTCGCTGCGGAAATTCAAGCTGAGCCTGGTGCTGTTGATGCTGGCAGCGACCTTTGTGCTGGCGCTCTCCAGTGTGCTGTTCAAGTATTTCGCGCTGGAAGACGATTTCTGGACCACCAATTTCTGGAATTTTGCCGGCGAGGCGCTGTTCGGCTGCGCCATCCTGCTGGCGCCGCGCTATCGGGCGCAATTCTTCAAGCTGTTCCGCAAACATCCGGGCCCGGTGATCGGGGTCAATGGCGCCAACGAGCTGATCAATCTGGGGGGAGGACTGGGCGTGCGCTATGCCATGCTATCGGCGCCGGTGGCGGTGGTGTCGGCGATTTCGGCCACCACCACATTTTTTGTGTTTGCCTTTGGCATTCTTCTGACCCTGTTTTTGCCCAAACTGGGGCGCGAGGATCTTTCACTCCGCAATCTGATCCAGAAATCGCTGGGCGCGCTTCTGGTTACCGCCGGCGTTGTGATGGTGGACGCAATTTAAGCCTGGGAGGGGCCAAAACGGCTGAATCCCAAGCCATCTTGTTTTTGGCGGCCAAACGCGCATCCTGAGGCAAAAAGGGGCAGGGACCATGACGCGCATTTCTTCGGTGATTTTTGCAGGCTTGCTGGCTTCTTCCGCGTTGCTCAGCGCTGATGTGGTGATGGCGCAACCGGCGGCAAAAGCGCCCAATCCGGTTTCGCCAAATCTTCGTATCGTTGCGGTGGATGTGGAGGGCGGCGCGGCGACCTTGTTCGTCACCCCGGAAGGCAAATCGCTCTTGATCGATTCCGGCTGGGCGCCTGGCGCGGGCAGCGCACGGCTTAATGCCAAGGGACTTGCCGCCGCCACCAGCGCCGACAAGATCGTGACCGCGGCGCATGCGCTGGGTTTGAAGAAAATCGATTACTTCATTATCACCCATTATCATGCCGATCATATCGGCGGCTTCAAATCCCTGACCGATAAAATCGAAATCGACAATTTCATCGATCACGGCCCCAACACCCAGCTTGATCCGCCGGGGCTGGATCCGGCGCGCGCCGCCAGTTCCAGCGCCGGCCTGTATGCTGGTTACCTCAAGATCATCGCCGGCAAGAACCATATTGTCCCGAAGACCGGCGACACGCTGGATATCGGCTCCATGCATCTGCAGTTCATCAGCGTGGCCGCCAATGTGATCACCAGCACACTGCCGGGCGGCGGCCAGGCCAATCCGGATTGCGCCGGCGTGCCGCAGATGGAACGCGATGGCGGCATTGAAAATCATTATTCGGTGTCGTCGCTGATCACCTTCGGCAAGACCAAGATCACCGCCTTTGGCGATCTGCCCTGGAATGAGGAAATCAAGCTTCTGTGCCCCACCAACAAGGTGGGACCGGTGGATCTTTATTTCGTCACCCAGCACGGCATGGACCTGTCTTCCAGCCCGCCAACCCGGTCGCTCGACCCGATCGTCACCGTCATGGCCAATGGCGACATG
>CAIXUE010000088.1 GCA_903922545.1 uncultured Alphaproteobacteria bacterium
CAAGGGCGTTGATGCTGGGGGCGCAGATGGCGCCATATTTTCCGGCGGTGTAATCCAGCCCGGCCGAGAAATTCCAGTCAAAATCTTTTCCTGGGACAGCATGGGGAATGCTCATGCCCGGGGCGGGAATGACCTGCGCCATGGCGGACGGGGCCGCAAAAATGCCAGCGCCAAGCAGGGCGGCGGCGACCCAATGCGGCTTTGCGAAATACGAATCACCCATCACGGGCAATAATGCGCAAATCGCCGCCGCGGAACCAGCCAGCCTGCTTTGTCAGACCGGCAATATGCCCTGTTCTTTTTCGCGGGCCGGTTTTTGCGGATTGCCGGCCCGCCGGGCGAAGGTCAGCACATGCTGGATGGTTTCCTTCAGGCCCGTGGTGACCACATCGCAATCGGTGGCTTCAACGCTGTCCAGATAGCGCGAGGGATCGCCGCCAATACCCCAGAAGATCGCGATCACCGGCACTTCGGGCATGCGCTTGCGCAGGCGGCGAACCTGATAGCGTGCGTTCTTGTAGGTGCCCGGCTCAAGGTATGAAACGCAGGCGATGCAGATGCCTTCGACATTCAAGTCTTCGATCTGCGTCGCCGAGGTCTGGTCCGATGACACCACCCGCGCGCCCACGCCATATTTCGCCAGCATGTCCACCAGCAGCAGGGCGGCGGCTTCATCCAAAGGGCCGCGTCCCGCCACGCATAACACCGGATCCTTGCGCCAGCTGGCCGGCAGTTCTGCCAGCGCCCGGGCCGCGCCTGCATCGCCCCGGTCCGTAAGATTGGCGATCAGGCCTTTGATGGCGTCGCGGATGCGGGTCTGCCGCAACGGATCGAGCACGCCGCGATTGACGTCAGCCTGGGCCAGGATCAGGGCGCGGGCGGCGACTTCATCGTAATACGCCGAGAGCGAATGTTCGCGCAGGAATTCCTCGGCGTCTTCGGTGGCGTCGTCGGGATCGTCCGCCAGCATGCGCAGGTAAAGGCTTTCGTCCATCGCCAGCGCCGGCTGGTCGCCCAGCATGACTTCCAGGAATTTCAGGCCCTCGATATGGCGCCCCAGCACGACGAAACACATGGTCAGGGGCGTGGAGAGAAGAAGGCCCACCGGTCCCCACAGCCATGTCCAGAACACGGCGGCCACAACCACAGCAACGGCGGAAAGACCCATGCTGCGGCCATAGACGAACGGCTCGATGCCCTGGCCGATCACCGCTTCGACGCAGCCGTAAAGCGCGACCACCCAGGCCAGCATCGACCAGCCCGGATCCACCGCCACCGCCAGCACGGCGGGCAGCGTAAAGGCCAGCGGCACGCCGACATAAGGTACAAAGCGGAACAACATGCCGATCAGGCCCCACAGGCCGGGATTGGGAATGCCGATCAGCCAAAGCCCCACGCCGATCACGGCGCCAAAACCGGCATTGATCCCGGTCTGCAGGAAAAGATAGCGCGCCAGCCGGTTGGCGGCTTCGTCCAGCGCCACAGTCGTGCGCTGCATGTCGCGTGAACCGGCCAGCCGGACAAAACGGTCCCGCAGGTCATCCTTTTGCAGCAGGATGAAGCCCACAAACACCAGCACCAGCGCCACCACGCCCAGCGGCTCCAGCAGCGGGCCAAGAATATCTTCGGCCAGTTGCCAGGGCGCTTCGCTCTCAGCCTGGATCACCACAGGCACCGGCGTTTCATCAGTGGCCACGCCGCCCGGCACGGTGGCGGGGCGGCCGCCATTGCTGATCTGTTCACCCAGTGCCTCGATGGTGCGGTCAAGCCGGCTGAGGGTGCCGCCATCGGCCGTGCCGCGCAGAGAGACGATCTTGCGGGAAATATTGCTCTGATAGCTGGGCAGGTCGCGCGCCAGCCCCGCCACATTCGAGCCGACAAAAATGCCCACCCCGGCGATCAGCACCAGCGCCACCACCAGGCTCAGCAGCACCGATGGCACATGGCCCAGCTTGATCTGACGCAGCGCCGAAACCAGCGGCGCCAGGGCGAAAGACAGCAGCACCGCAAGCGCCAGGGGCATCAGCACCGGGCGGCCGAAATAGATCCCCGCCACCACAACCACGGTGATTACCGCGGCCATGAATTTGTTGGTCAGGGAGTCCGGGGGGGTGATTTTGAGTTCGGCCATGCGTCCTAAGGCCTTAAAGTCGACTCTATGTATAGCGCGGAAAGGCGGCTTCCGGCTTCACTTCAATTGGCGAAAGAAGCAGGAAGGCGCGCCGGTGTGGCAAGCGGGACCCAACTGGTCCACCTTCATGAGCAGCACATCACCGTCGCAATCGACATAAGCCTCAACAAGGCGCTGGGTATGGCCGCTGGTTTCGCCTTTCTTCCAGACTTTCTGGCGTGAACGCGACCAGTAAGTAACCTCACCGCAGGCAAGGGTTTGTTCCAGCGTCTGGCGGTTCATCCAGGCAAACATCAGCACCTGGCCGGTGGCGTGGCTTTGGGCGATCACCGGTACCAGGCCTTTTTCGTCGAATTTGACCGCTTCCACAAAGGCGGCATGGCTCAGAGTATCGGTCATTTCGGCTCTTTCAGGCGCTCAAAACCCCGTTCCAGGTCGGCGATCAGGTCACCCGCATCTTCCAGACCGGCATGGATGCGAAGAACCGGACCCTCGGCCGGGAACGATGAAACACTGCGCTTGATATGGGCCGGGACGATCAGACTTTCAAACCCGCCCCAGGACCAGCCCAGGCCGAAATGGCGCAATCCGTCCAGGAAGGCGGCCAATGCGGCTTTGGAGACCGGCTTCAGTTCAAGGCTGAAGAGGCCGCAGGCGCCTTTGAAATCGCGCTTCCACAGGGCATGGCCGGGATCGCCGGGCAGGGCGGGATAGAGGATACGCGTCACTTCCGGCCGGTCTTTCAGCCACAGCGCCAGTGTCATGGCGGTTTGCGCATGACGCTTGAGGCGCACCGGCAAGGTGCGCAGGCCGCGCAAGGTGAGGAAGATATCATCGCCGCTGGAGAACAGGCCCGTGCCGCCATGAAACCGCACCAGCCTTTCGGCGTGGCTTTCATTGGCGGTGATGGCGCCCATCATCAAATCAGCATGGCCGCCGACGTATTTGGTTACGGCTTGAATAGAAAGATCCACGCCATGCGCCAGCGCCGGAAACAGAAGCGGCGTCGCCCAGGTATTGTCCATCAGCACCGAGGCGCCCGCGGCATGTGCAGTTTTCGCCAGAGCAGGAATATCCTGCACCTCGAACGTCAGCGAGCCGGGGCTTTCGCAGAACACTGCTTTGGTGTTTGGCTTGAGGTACGGCGCGATATCAGCGGTGGGCGGATAGTAGGTCGTCTCGACGCCGAAACGGGTCAGAATCTTGTCGCAAAAATCCCGTGTCGGTTCGTAAACTGAATCCACCATCAAAAGATGATCGCCCGCGCCCACCACCGCCAGGATCGCGGTGGCGCAGGCGTTCAACCCCGACGGCACCAGCACGGTGCGCGCGCCGCCTTCCAGGGCGCAGAAAGCTTCTTCCAGGCTGCGCGATGAGGGTGTGCCGCGCCGCCCATACGTATAGTTCTGATTGCGCGATTCCAGGCTTTTCAGGTCGGGAAACAGAATGGTGGAGGCGCGATAGACCGGTGTGTTGACGGCGCCAAAATGCGCTTCGCTCATGCGGCCCAAGCTGACCGCTTCGGTTTCGGGTTTGTCCTTGTCAGCCACGTCAGCTCTTTTCCGCCAGAAATGGCCGCAAGGGCCGGTCGAACATCCAGATGATCAGGCCGGCAGCAGCGGCGATCGCCGCTATCATCACAAAGAACAAGCCTTTGTCCATCTTGTCCCAGAAAGTGCCCAGCCAGCCTTGCAGGAAGCCGCCGCCCAGGAAATTGGGCAGGAAATAGATGGCCATGATCAACGATGCGGCCTGGAGCGGCGCGACTTTGGAATAAAGCGACAGGCCCACCGGATAAAGATAGATTTCGCCGATGGTCAGGATGACGAAATAAGCGGTCAGCGAGGGCCAGCCCGACCGGCCGCCGCCATGCCAGGCCGCAAACGCCATCAGAAGATTGGCGGCCACCATCAGCCAGCACCCCATCGCCATTTTCATGGTGGGGCTGGATTGGGCCGCGCCCTGGCGCCGCCACAGCGCCAGGATCAGGGGCGTGCCGGCAAAGATCACAAAGGGATTGATGGACTGAAACCAGGTCCAGTCGATCGTTGTATGCCAGCCGAACAGGTTTATGGCGCGGTCGGTATTGTTCATGGACCACAGCGCTGCTGTGTTGCCCTGCTGTTCGTTGCAGGCCCAATAGAGCGTCAGGGGAATGACCAGCAGCAGCAATGCGCCGACAGCTTTCCATTCCGGTGCGCTGAATTTTTGACGCGGCTCATGCGCCTTGCGTC
>CAIXUE010000089.1 GCA_903922545.1 uncultured Alphaproteobacteria bacterium
AGCCTTGGCCCAGCGCGCCACACGTTTGGCGTCCTTTGCGCTGTCAGGCCGAAGACCGTGATCCACACTCAGCACCAAAGGCGGGGCAGCGCCTTGGGCCCTGGCCCAATCCGCCAGCAGATGCATCAGGGCAAGGGAATCGCCGCCGCCCGACACCGCGACCGCGCCCGGCCAGGGCATGGCCGCCATCAGGCCGGCGAAAACAGATTTCAGATCAGCGGCTGCAGGAGGTTTTGCGCGTGCCGGTGGCGAGCGCGAGGGTTTGCGCCGGCGCGTCGGGGAATTTGCTTTTGATCGCGCCAAGGGTGGTGCAGCCTTCCTGGGTACGGCCCATCGCGATCAGCGACTGGCCAAGCTGCAGCATACTGTCGGAACCGCGCGCCGACTTGGGATATTTTTTGATCTGTTCGGCAAAGGCGTTGATGGCGCCCGGATAGTCATGCTGGATGAAATCGATATGCCCCACCCAATAAATCGCCTGGGGCGACAATTCAGTATCGTCGGGATTGGCGTCGGCATAGGCGCGGAATGAGGCCTTGGCCTCGTCATATTGCGCCTTGGCCAGAAGGTTCATCGCCGCGTCGAACGGATTGGCGACCGGGCGCTGGGCCACGTCATCGGCCGGAAGCGTGCCCAATAATCCCGGCGGCGCAGCCAGGGTCTGCTGGGCTTGCGGTTGCGGCGCGGGCAATGCGAGCGCCGTTTGCCCCCCGGAATTTACACCGATGGGCGGCAGTGGCTGGCCCGGCTGCAGAGAGCCGGGCGGCGGGGCCACGCCCGAAGCGGCGGAGGCGCAGTTCAGTCCCTGATCGCCACCGGCAGCGCCAAGCTGCTGGGCGGAGACCATGCAGAGCCGGTAGGCGAAATCTTTTTGCTGCTGGTCGATCTTGCCGTTTAGCAGATCGATCTGGTGGCGCAGCTCTTCATTGTTGCCGGTGGCCTGGGACAGGCTTTGGGTCAGGTTGCGCGCCTGATCTTCCAGCGTCTGCACACGGCCCTGCAATTGCTGGTTCTGGCCGGCCAGATCGCTCAGCTTGGAATCCTGATCGGCCTCATGGGCTTTTTCCTCGTCGCTGGGGCCGAACAGCTGCGCCTGCGCTGCCGGCGCGGCAGCCGACACCAGAAGAGCAAGCGTAAAGATGACGAGCGGTTTGTTCATCTTCGATCCAACAAAAAAGGGCGCGAAAACTTCGCGCCCTTTTTTTCTTATCCGTCAAGACTCACGAAGAAGCGCCGCTGGTGATGGTCGAAACGCCGCGGCGGTTTTGCGCCCAGCAATCTTCGTTCGAGGCGGTGCAGATGGGGCGTTCCTTGCCGTAAGACACGGTCTGCAGGCGGCTGTTGTTGACGCCCAGGCTGACCAGATATTCCTTCACGGCATTGGCGCGCCGCGCGCCCAGCGCCAGATTGTATTCGCGGGTGCCGCGCTCGTCGGCATGGCCTTCAATCGAGATCTGGACGGAGGGATAACGGTTCAGCCAGGTGGCCTGCTTTTGCAGGGTGCCCTTGTCGCTGTCCTGAACGTTATACTCGTTATACGCGAAATGGACGGTGTCGCCGACATTGACCTTGAAGTCCTGAAGGCTGCCGGGCGCGATGCCGGGCGGCGGCGGCGGCGGCCTCACTGCGGCCTCTTGGACCGGCGGGGGCGGGGGCGGCGTGGCCGCAACCTGTTCCTTGGTCGTACAGGCGGCGAGGAAAAGCCCCGACGACAGAACAGCAAATTTCATGATGGTGGAAATTTTCATCGTATTATCTCCCGAAGACGGAAAGCCGGTGCCGGGCCGCCCGCAAATGTGAATGCACCCAATAGGTCCAACGTACTAAACGGCAAAAAGAGCCAAAAAAATGACGATCCCGTGTTCACGCGGCGACAGGAAAATAGGCCCTGGTACCTAATGATCCGGCGACCCTTTACTTTCCCCACACAACGCCCGCGACGGGCATCAATTGTTCTATTTTTAACTGAAAATCAGCCTCCAGCTTAGTCCCGGGTCCGGCGTTTCGGCAAGCGTTTGGCGCAGGCTTTACATGCTTGTCACTTACCTACTGGATCAACGGAGACCAAGCCGGGTCCGAAGCATCGCCGGGCGTCAGGACGCGCCGCTCATTGCGGCCGGTCACGTCCACGGACCAGATTTGCGCGCCGCGCCCGCCTTCCAGGTCGCGGGTGAACATCAGGACCCGGCCATTGGGGGCCCAGGTCGGGCCTTCATCTTCCCAGCCGGAAGTGATCAGCCGCTCACCCGAACCGTCAGGGCGCATCACACCCAGGTCGAAATGCCCGGCATCCTGCTTGGTGAAGGCGATCAGGTCGCCGCGTGGGCTCCAGACCGGCGTGCCATTGCGGCCGGCGCCAAAGCTGATGCGGTGCTGGTTCGAGCCGTCGGCATTCATGATGTAGATCTGCTGCGAGCCGCCCCGGTCAGACTCAAACGTGATCTGTTTGCCATCGGGCGAGAAGGAGGGCGCGGTATCAATCGCCGGATCGGTGGTGAGCCGCTTCATCTGGCGGCTGCGCAAATCCATCACATAAATGTCGGAATTGCCGTTCTCCTCCAGGCTGAGGGCCACCTGGTTGCCATCGGGCGAAAAGCGCGGGCTGAAGGTCATGTTGGGGAAATTGCCCAGCATTTCCTGTTTGCCGGTTTCCAGGTCGAACAGGTAAACCCGCGGCTTGGCGCCGATATAGGACATGTAGGCGATCATCTGCGCGGTGGGATTAAAGCGCGGCGTCAGCACCATGTAATCGCCGCGGGTGAGGAACGTGGGATTGGCGCCGTCTTCATCCATCACCGCCAGCCGCTTGACGCGCTTGGTCGCCGGGCCGGTTTCGGAAATAAAGACGATGCGGGTGTCGAAATAGCCTTTCTCGCCGGTGATGCGCTCATAAATCGCGTCCGACACGATATGGGCGATGCGCCGCCAGTTTTCCGGCTGGGTGGTGTAGGTTTTGCCGTCCATCTGGCTTTCGCCATAGACATCCCACAACCGGAAATCGACTTTCAGGCGGCCATCGGGCTGGGCCACCACATCGCCGGTGACCAGGCCCTGCGCGTTGATCACGCGCCAGTTGGCGAAATTGGGCACCACATTGATGTTGGTGATGTGATCGACATAGGCCTTGGGATCGACCGGCTTGAACAGGCCCGAACGCTCAAGATCAGCGCGCACCACGCTGGCGATATTGGCGCCCACCGGATCGGTGGAGACAAAATCGGGAATGGCGATGGGAAGCGGCTGGGCGGTGCCTTGCGTCACATCCACCGACAAAGCGGCAAAAGCGGGAGACGCGAAAAACGCGCCAAGCAAAATCAGGGGAAGGAAAATTTTCTTTGTCATTTTATCGGCCCATCATTTCCCGGGGATCAAACCGCAAAGGATTGATTTCCTTCCAGTCACTATAGCGCGTGGCAGGCAGCTTATAAGGCGCGCATTGATAGATCGCCCGGCTGGCTGCCTCAGCCGCGGCGCGGGTGTAGGGATTGCCCATCGCCGTGGCGGAGTTGCCAGATAATTGTGGCCGGCCCAAGACGGTTCCGTCCGGACCCAGCTGAAGATCGAAATCCACCACCAGGTCGGCCGGATTGGGCGCGCCCACCGGCGGGCTCCAGCAGCGGTCGATCTGGCTTCTAAGGGCATCGACCAGGTCGGCGGTGGCCAGGGACTGGTTGCCCGCGCCCTGGATGATGCGGTTGGAGGTCTTGGCGTTTTTCGGGGTTTCGGCCTGGGCCAAAATCTTGTTCAGCACCGCGTCAGCGTCAGCCACCATCTGTTTCTTGCTTTTGGGCGGATCGGGCTGGTCCTGGGTGGGCTTGGGTTTGGCGATGCGGATTTGCGGCACCGGCGGAAGGGGCGCGGGCTCGGCCTGCATCACGGGCGGTTCGGCCGGTTCGGGCATCACCATTTTCTCAACCGGCTTTTCGTCGGGCGGGGGGGCTTCGGCGCGCACATTGGTCTGCTGCATCACGACCAGATCGACGGGAATGGCATGGGTTTCCGGCGACAGCGCCACCATATGGCTCCAGGTGTAATAGGTGCCGGCCAGAAGCCCCACATGCAGGGCCACGGAAATCACCAGCCCGGCGGGGCTTTGCCGGGCAGTGGTGGGACGCGGCGGACCTTTGCGTGCGGGCTTGGGCCGCCGGCCGGAGTCCATCTTATTGTTGTGCGTTTGGCTTTGGCCGGTCGACATCCGTCACAAGTCCGATATGGGTGAAACCCGCCGCCGACAGCATACCCATCACGATCATCACCTTGCCGTAATTGACCGTGGTGTCGCCGCGCACGAAAATTCGCTGGTCATAGCCATTGTTGGAAATGGCGGTGAGCTTGGGGACCAGTTCATCGTCCGCCACCAGCTGCTTCTGCAGATAGATTTTGCCGTTCTTGTCGATGGTGACCGAAAGCGGCTCGCGGTCCTGGCCCAGGGCAGGCGCGCGGGTCTTGGGCAAATCCACCGGCACGCCGACCGTGAGCAGCGGCGCCGTCACCATGAAGACGATCAGCAGCACCAGCATCACGTCCACAAAAGGCGTGACATTGATTTCGGCCATCACCCGGCCGCGGCGGCGGCCGCGCCTGGCCTGCATGCCGGGTTGCATGACGCCAGCCATCAGCGCGCTTTCTCTTCCAGCTGCCGCGACAGGATAGCGGAGAATTCATCCGCGAAAGCATCCAACCGGTTCACATAGCGGCCGATTTCATTGACGAAACGGTTGTAGAAAATCACCGCCGGAACGGCGGCGGCAAGGCCCATGGCGGTGGTGAACAAAGCTTCGGCGATGCCCGGCGCCACCACGGCCAGGGTGGTGTCATGGCGCGCGGCGATGGCGCTGAAGGCATTCATGATGCCCCAGACCGTGCCGAACAACCCGACAAAGGGCGACACCGAACCCACCGTGGCCAGAAAACCCAGCTGGCGTTCGATGCCGTCGGTTTCGCGCAGGATCGAGACATTCATGGCCTTGTCGATGCGTTCCTTGACGCCGGCGATCTGGTTTTCGCGCGGATTGCCGTTTTCAAAAGCCCGGCGCCATTCGCGCAGCGCGGCGATGAAGGTGGCCGCCATGGGATGATCGGTCTTGGGCGCGATCTGCTGGTAAAGTTCGTCCAGCGACTGGCCCGAGCAGAACAGCTTTTCGAATTTCGCGGCCTTGCGCTTGAGGGCGGCAAGCGCCAGCGCCTTGTTGAAAATGATCGCCCAGCTGATCAGCGAGGCCAGCAGCAAAAGCAGCATCACGGCTTTGACGACATAGCCGGAGGTCATGAACATGGAGACGAGATTGAAACCGCCCGCGCCGGGATCGGCGGCCCCTGCCGGCGCGGACAGGCCGTTGGTGGTGACGGATGAGGTGGGCGCCGCATTGGGCGGGGGCAGGCTTTCGCTGGCCGTGTTGCCGGCGCCGCTGGGCGCCGCGACGGGCGCGCTTTGCGGGCCGCTGGGCTGGGGGGCTTGCTGCAACTGGGCAAAGGCGGGGGCAGCAAACAACAGGAACAGCAACACGAGGAGCGGCGATTTTTTCATGACAGAACCTTATGGGGCGCCAGGGGAGCTAAGCGCATGAAATACATTCAATCTTGGCCGAACTGAGGCCCGGAAAAGGCGGTGCGCGTCAAAGCACTGTTTCATAAAGAAAAGGCATCAACAAATCGCGAATTTCCCCCGGAATGCGCCGGGGTTTGCCGGATAACGTGATGATACAGGCTTCGATCCGCCCATCGGTCAAGAGCGTGCCATTGGCATGAACGCTTTGGCGGGCGGACATCCGTGCCCCGCTGAGGCCGGTAAGGATGGTGCGGACTTCCAGCGGGTCATCGACGCGGGCGGGGCGATGAAAATCCACATGGACGCTGCGGATGGTCCAAGCGGTGGGTTCCTGGGATTCCAGGTCGGCCATCTGGGTGATTCCCGCCAGGCGGAAAAATTCGGTGCGGCCCCGCTCCATGTAGCGCAGATAATTGGCGTGATAGACCAGACCCGAAAGATCGGTGTCTTCGTAATAGACGCGGATGGGCAGGATGTGCGTCTTGCCGTCGAAATGGCCAAGCCCTTTGGTCATTCGTCCGGATCCGAAAACAGGCCGCTCTGCAGCGGCGATTGCGGCGGGGCTTTGAGGCCCAGATGACCGTAGGCCGCACTGGTGAGGACGCGGCCGCGCGGGGTTCGCTGCACAAAGCCAAGCTGCATGAGATAAGGCTCGACAATTTCCTCGATCGCATCGCGCGCCTCACCCAGGGCGGCAGCGATGGTTTCAATCCCCACCGGGCCGCCGGAAAAGCTTTCCGCGATCAGGGAAAGATAGCGCCGGTCAAAGGCATCGAGCCCTTTGCTGTCCACTTCCAGACGGGTGAGCGCGGCGTCGGCGATTTTGGCGTCCACCGTCTTGTGGCCCGAGACGCTGGCGAAATCGCGCACGCGCTTGAGAAGCCGGCCGGCAATGCGCGGCGTGCCCCGCGCGCGGCCGGCGATTTCGCGCGCGCCATCTGGGCCAAGCGCAAAGCCCAGCACCCGCGCGCCGCGTTCGACAATCGAGCAGAGTTCATCGGTGGTGTAAAAATTCAGCCGCACCGGAATGCCGAAACGGTCGCGCAAGGGCGTTGTGATCAGGCCGGAGCGGGTGGTGGCGCCCACAAGCGTGAAGGGCGCCAGCTGGATTTTCACCGAACGGGCGCTGGGGCCCTCGCCGATCACCAGATCGAGTTCGAAATCCTCCATGGCGGGATAGAGAATTTCTTCAACGGCCGGATTGAGGCGGTGAATTTCGTCGATGAACAGCACATCGCGCGGCTCAAGATTGGTGAGGATGGCGGCCAGGTCGCCGGCCTTGGCCAGCACCGGGCCGGAGGTGGAGCGGAAATTGACGCCCAGTTCGCGGGCCACGATCTGGGCCAGTGTGGTTTTGCCGAGACCGGGCGGGCCGGAAAACAGCACATGATCCAACGCCTCACCGCGGCCCTTGGCGGCATCGATAAAGATTTTGAGATTTTCCCGCGCCTGGGCCTGGCCGACAAAATCGGCAAGTGTTTTGGGACGCAGAGACGTTTCCAGCGCATCGTCTTCGCTGCGTTCCGGCGTGACCAGGCGTTCCACTTTGCTCACCTTGCCATACCTCTCAAGGCTTCGCGCAGAAGCACACCGGTTTCGGCGCCGTCACCCAGATCATTTGCCGCCCGGGCCACCGCTTCGGCGGCCTGGCCTTCGGAATAGCCCAGTTTCACCAGTGCCGTCACCGCATCGGCGGCGGGACCGCGTGGCGCGGCGGCCAGATGCGCGCCGCCCTCGCCCCGCGCCATCATGGCGGGCGCTTTGTCTTTGAGTTCGGTGACGATGCGCAGCGCCAGCTTGGGGCCCACGCCGGGGGCGCGACCGATCATCGCCTTGTCGGACAAGGCCAGGGCGCGTTCCAGATCGCGCGGGGTCAAGGTGGAAAGCACCGACAGCGCAACCTTGCCGCCGACATTCTGCACCGTCTGCAGCAGGCGAAACCATTCGCGTTCCTCGGCCGAGGCGAAGCCGTACAGCTTGAGCGCGTCGGCGCTGACTTTCATTTCGATCATCAGGCTGGCATGCGCGCCGGCACTGAGGCGCGAGATGGTGGAAGACGGGCATTGCACCAGATAGCCCACGCCGCTCACATCCAGGATCACCGTGTCGTCGGCGATGGAATCCACCAAACCGGAAAGTTTGCCGATCATGATGCGATGACCATCATGCGAGCGCGTGTGCCCGACAGATGCGCATGCGCGATGGCGGCAGCCAGGGCATCGGCGGCATCGGCTTGCGTCACGCCGCAGGTGGGCAAGAGGCGCTTGACCATGAACAGCACCTGCTCCTTGCCGGCATGGCCCGCGCCCACCACCGATTTCTTGATGTGGTTGGGCGAATATTCGGCGATGTCGAGGCCCGCCTGGGCGGCGGCCAACAGCGCCACGGCGCGGGCGTGGCCCAGTTTCAGCGCGGCGGAAGGATCCTTGGCGACAAAGGCCTGTTCCACCGCGATGGCGGCGGGGCGATGGGTGACAATGACGGCGCCAAGTTCGCCATGCAGCGCCATCAGCCGCGCGCCGAGACCCAATGCGGGGCGGGTGGCGATGACGCCGTGCGCGATATGGGAAAGACGGGTGCCTTCAAGCGCGACCACGCCCCAGCCCATGCGGGCAAGACCGGGATCGAGGCCGAGAATGCGAATCGGGCTTGGCATTGTCCTCTTTGTACCCGTTCTGTTCGATAGTTTCCTAGTGGTCCGCGCGGTCCTTTTGAGCCCTGGGGGCGTCGCGCGTGTTCACGTACGTCCGTACGCTCCGCGCGCGCTCCTGCCCAGGTCTCAAAATTCCTCGCGCTGGCACCGCCAGGACAATCAATGCTTGAGGGCCGCTATCTCAAATGCGGCAATATCGTGCTGTCCGCCGCTGAATTCATGCATCCGAACTCGGACAATCGAACCAGATCGGAGAGCACACGTCTGAACTCCAGTCACA
>CAIXUE010000090.1 GCA_903922545.1 uncultured Alphaproteobacteria bacterium
CAGGTGGACACGACCAACATCCTCTTCATCTGCGGCGGCGCTTTTGCCGGCCTCGACAAGATCATCTCGGCCCGTACCTCGGGCACCTCGATGGGCTTCGGCGCCAACGTCAAGTCGGCGGACGAACGCGGCACGGGCGAAATCCTGCGCGAAATCGAACCGGAAGATCTGCTGAAGTTCGGCCTGATCCCGGAATTCATTGGCCGCCTGCCGGTGCTCGCCACCCTGGGCGACCTGCAGGAAACCGCCCTGATCGAAATTCTCACCCGCCCCAAGAACGCGCTGGCCAAGCAGTATCAGCGCATGTTCGAGATGGAAGGCGTCAAGCTGCGCTTTCAGGAAGAGGCGCTGCACTCCATCGCCAAGCGGGCCATCCTGCGCCGCACCGGCGCGCGCGGTCTGCGTTCCATCCTGGAAGGCATTCTGCTGGAAACCATGTTCGAACTCCCCACCCTCAACGGGGTGCAGGAAGTGGTCATCACCGCCGATGTGGTGGATGGCAAGGCGCGTCCCCTGTACACATATTCTGACAAGGGCCAGCCGCGCGAACAGACGGCTTCGTAAAGCGTCTTGGCGGTCACGTTTTCCTGAAAAATGCGAGTTCCCCACGCTTTTCTGCGTGCGGGCGGGAACTTGGACTGGGTAAGCCCTTATCCCGTCTTGAAACCGTTCTTAACCGGCCCCACTTTATTATATCCGGAGTCGGCCCGTGGGGGATCGCCAGGTGGCGGTAAGGGCGGCTCTTTCATAAGTACCGGGCCCAACAGGGACGGTGCGGTTTTAAGCCGGCGGGCTGGCCGGCAGGAGCGTTAGCATGGCGGACGAAGTCCCCACCCGGAATAAAGACGTGAAAAACGAAGACATCAAAAAGACCGACAGCGCCCCGGTGCTGCCGCTGCGCGACATTGTCGTGTTCCCCCACATGATCGTCCCCCTGTTCGTGGGCCGCGAGAAATCCGTGCGCGCCCTCGAAGAAGTGATGAATGAAGACAAGCAGATTTTGCTGCTGACCCAGAAGGTCGCGGCGGAGGACGATCCGACGTCGGACGGCCTGCACACCATCGGCACCCTCGCCACCGTCCTGCAGCTGCTGAAGCTGCCGGACCAGACCGTGCGCGTGCTGGTGGAAGGCAAGGGCCGCGCCCGTGTCACCGGCTTCACCGACCGCACCGATTTCTTCCAGGCCAATATCGAGAAGATTGTCGAAGACGCGCCGGCGGCGCGGGAGTCCGAGGCGTTGCTGCGCACCGTCAAGACCAACTTCGAGCAGTATATCAAGCTCAACAAGAAGATCCCGTCCGAGACCCTGGCCGCGGTGGCCCAGATCGAGGAACCGGCGCGGCTGGCCGATACCGTCGCGGCGCATCTGTCGGTCAAGATTTCCGACCGCCAGGCCTTGCTGGAAACCCTGTCCACCACCGAACGGCTGGAAAAAGTGCTGCAGCTGATCGAAGCCGAGATCGGCGTGCTGCAGGTCGAGCGCAAGATCCGTTCGCGGGTCAAGCGCCAGATGGAAAAGACCCAGCGCGAATATTATCTGAACGAACAGCTCAAGGCGATCCAGAAGGAGCTCGGCGAAGGCGAAGAAGGCCGCGACGAGATGGTCGAGCTGGAAGACCGCATCCGCAAGACCAAGCTCTCGAAGGAGGCCCGCGAAAAGGCCGCCGCCGAAGTCAAGAAACTGCGTTCCATGTCACCCATGAGCGCGGAAGCCACGGTCGTGCGCAATTATCTCGACTGGCTGCTGTCTTTGCCGTGGGGCAAGAAGTCCAAGGTCAAGAAAGACATTGATGCCGCCGAAGCGGTCCTCACCGAAGACCATTACGGTCTGGAAAAGGTGAAGGAGCGCATCCTGGAATATCTGGCGGTGCAAAGCCGCGTCGGCAAGATCAAGGGTCCGATCCTGTGCCTGGTGGGACCGCCGGGCGTGGGCAAGACCTCGCTGGGCAAATCCATCGCCAAGGCGACGGGCCGCGAATTCGTGCGCATGTCGCTGGGCGGCATGCGGGACGAAGCGGAAATCCGCGGCCATCGCAGGACCTATATCGGCTCCATGCCCGGCAAGATCATCCA
>CAIXUE010000091.1 GCA_903922545.1 uncultured Alphaproteobacteria bacterium
CATAAACAAAAGTGCCGTCGGAAAACACCGCCGAATTCAGGGTGGCAAAGAAATTGTCGGTCACCGGCACCACAGTGCCCAGATACTTCTTCACCAGATCGGGATAATCGCGGATCGCTTCGCTGATCGGGCAGAAAATCACCCCCGCCTCATTCAGCTTGTCCTTGAAAGTGGTGGCGACCGAAACCGAATCGAACACCGCGTCCACCGCCACGCCGGCCAGCGCCATCTGCTCCGACAAGGGAATGCCCAACTTTTTGTAAGTTTCCAAAAGCTTCGGATCAACTTCGTCCAGCGACTGTTTCAGCGGCGTGTTCTTGGGCGCGGCGTAATAATATGAATTCTGGTAATCGATCTTGGGATAATGCACCCGCGCCCAGTTGGGCTCTTTCATCTCGCCCCAGCGGCGGAACGCGGACAGCCGCCATTCCAGCATCCATGCCGGCTCACCCTTCTTGGCCGAGACATAGCGCACCGTATCTTCCGACAGCCCCTTGGGCGCGCGCTCCATCTCAATGTCGGTGACAAAGCCGTATTTGTACTTCTCGCCCAATGCGGCGACAGTATCCTTGGTTTCTTTTTTGATGTCGGGGGCTGCGGATGACATTATGCGGCCCTCTGTTTGGCGCGGCTGTTCAGCCGCACCAGCGACGCTACCACGGCATCGGCATCTTCTTTGATGGAATTCCAGCCGAAGCTGACCCGCAAGCTCGCGCCCGCCAGACTTTCCTCCACGCCCATCGCCGACAGCACATGCGACGGCGTGATCTTGCCGGAAGAACAGGACGAGCCGGAACTGACCAGCACGCCATCCAGATCCAGCGCGATCACAATATTCTCGCCCATCAACCCCGGCAGCGCGACATTAGAGGTATTGCCCAACCGCTCAACCTTTTCGCCAAAGACGGTCACGCCGGGAATGGCGGCCTTCAAATTTTTTTCAAAGCCATCGCGCAACGCTTTCACCCGGGCGCGCTCGGCACCATCGTGCAAAGCCTCCTTGGCCGCGGCGCCAAAGCCGGCAATGCCGGAAAGATTTTCCGTGCCGGCACGCAAACCCTTTTGCTGGCCGCCGCCCACCAGTTGCGGCGCGAACGGCGCGCCCGTCCGCACCGCCAACGCGCCCGCGCCCTGCGCGCCACCCAGCTTGTGCGCTGAAAGCGTCATGTAATCGCAAAGCGTAAAATCCAGATCGATCTTTCCGGCGGCCGTCACCGCATCAACCAGCAGCAAGGCGCCTGCCTCACGCGCCAGCTTTGAGATCTCAGCCACCGGCTGCACGATCCCTGTCTCATTGTTGGCAGCCATCACGGCGATAAGCGCACGGCCCTTGCCTTCGCGCAGCAGAATGCGCAGGGCCTCGGTATCCACCACGCCCTCACCCGTCACCGGGATCAGTTCCAACCGCACACCGGCACTGCGTTCCGCCAGCCGCTGCGCCGCTTTCAAAACCGAAGAATGTTCGATGGCGGAAACAAACAGCCGGGTGATCCGAACAGGCTTTTCGCTCTCACTCATCGCCCCTTCCACCGCCCCCCACAGGGCCAGGAAATTGGATTCTGTCGCGCCGCTGGTGAAAATCACTTCGTCCGCCTGGGCGCCGGCCAATCTGGCCACCGCCTCGCGCGCATCTTCCACAATCGCGCGCGCCGCCCGCCCCGCCGCATGCACCGAAGCGGGATTGCCGCCAATGGTGAGGGCAAGGGTGATCGCGTCCCGGCAGGCCGGACGCAAAGGCGACGTCGCATTGTGATCACAAAAATGCATGTCGTTATTCAGCCGCCACCACATCGCTTACGTCATCGTAAGGCTTGGCATCATTGCAGGGCTTGGCGCGGCCCAGAACCCGCTTCTCCACCACATCGGCCAGCGACACCGAAGACAGGAACACGTGAATCTGCTGGCCCAGTTCTTCCCACAGATCGTGGGTGACGCAGCGCGCCCCGGTCTTGGTGCAACCCTTCGCGCTACCGGTCTTGCATCGGGTGGCGGCGATGGGTTCGTCCACCGCCACGATAATGTCGGCGATACGCAGTTCCGAAGACGGCCGTGACAGGCGATAGCCGCCGCCAGGGCCCCGCACACTGGTCACCAGCCCGCCGCGCCGCAGCTTGGCGAACAACTGTTCCAGGTAGGAGAGGGAAATGTCCTGCCGCTCGGCGATTTCGGCCAGGGCCACGGGCTTGGCCTCCTCGGCCGAGCCATTTCCGGCCAGATCAGCCATCGCCATCACCGCGTAACGCCCCTTGGTACTCAGCCGCATGGCTGTCTCCTTTACAAAAAGGCGATTTTTCTTGGGTTGGCCGAACCCCATGGTGTAAGAAGCGCGGCCTGACTGGAAAAAGCGCCGTATATTCTGTCGGGTAGCATATAGATTTCCCTACTAATGCGGTCAAGTATTCGCCGCACTCCCGCCGG
>CAIXUE010000092.1 GCA_903922545.1 uncultured Alphaproteobacteria bacterium
CGGTGCGCTGCCACCGCTTTTGCTGCCGGCTTTCGCCATCTTCGCCGTGCTGCTGGTGATGTTCATCGTCTTCATGGAACGGGCGCAGCGACGCCTTTTCGTCACCTATCCCAAGCGTCAGGTCGGCAACAAGGTCTATGGCGGGGAAAGCTCGCATCTGCCGATCAAGCTGAACGTCTCGGGCGTCATTCCGCCGATTTTTGCCAGCTCGATCCTGCTGCTGCCCACCACCATCGCCAGCTTCAATGCCGCCAACCTGCCGGGCTGGCTGCAGACCGTCGTCACCTATCTCAGCCGTGGTCAGCCGCTGTATCTGATCCTGTATGCGCTGCTGATTTTCTTCTTCGCTTTCTTCTACACCTCCATCGTTTTTCCGCCGGAAGAGACGGCGGAAAATCTGAAGAAATATGGCGGTGTGTTCCCCGGCATCCGGCCTGGCAAGAAAAGCGCGCAGTTCATCGATTATA
Organism: uncultured Alphaproteobacteria bacterium; assembly: GCA_903922545.1. The sequence goes on from CAIXUE010000092.1 coordinate 468, forward strand.
CCGTCACCCGCGTCACGGTGATCGGCGCCGCGTATCTGGCCTTTGTCTGCCTGATACCCGAATTCATGTTCTACAAATACAATCTGCAATTCTCGCTGGGCGGCACGTCGATCCTGATCGTGGTCAGCGTGACCATGGATACGGTGGCGCAGATTCAAAGCCATCTTATTGCCCAGCAATATGAAGGCCTGATCCGCAAATCCAAACTGCGAGGCGCGCGCAAGTGAACCTGGTTCTGTTCGGGCCTCCGGGGGCGGGCAAGGGCACACAATCCAGGCTGCTGACCGAAAAACACGGTCTGCCGCAACTCTCCACGGGCGACATGCTGCGCGCGGCGATCGAAGCCGGCACGCCGCTGGGCCTTGCCTGCAAGGCGTTGATGGCGCGCGGCGAACTGGTGCCGGATGAGACCGTGATCGGCATCATTGCCGAACGTTATGACCAGCCTGACTGCAAGAATGGCGCGGTGTTCGACGGCTTTCCCCGTACGGTTCCCCAGGCCGAAGCCCTGGACCAGATGCTGGCGGCCCGCGGCCGCAAGATCGACCTGGTCCTGGAACTGAAGGTGGACGACGCTGTCCTCCTGGCCCGGGTGGAAAGCCGCATCAAGGCAGGGGGCGTGCTGCGCTCCGACGACACTCCGGAAACCCTGGTCCACCGCCTGTCGGTCTATTACAAGAATACCGCCCCCCTGATCGGTTTTTACGGGCAGCAGGGCAAGCTGAAGACCCTGGACGGCATGGCCCCCATCCCGGACGTCACGGCCCAGATAAACCGGGCTCTGGACGCCCTTGCGGCCAAGGCTTGAGGAGGCAAAAGCCGAGCCGCGACAATAAATCCTGCCCCACAGTTGACGTGGGGGGGTGCATTCCTATAATCCGCGCCCTCGCGACAGTTTTTCCTGTCATTTCCGGGCTTTTTCGGGCGTTTTGACGTTCCGGTGCAGTCCGATTTTGGCAAAGTGCTGCGCGCGGAATAATTTTGTAACAAATTCAATGGCTTGAAAGCCAGGAGAGACTCAGTGGCCCGTATCGCCGGCGTGAACATCCCGACCCAGAAGCGAGTCGAAATCGGCCTGCGCTATATCCATGGCGTTGGCCCGCACAGCGCTCGCGCGATCATTCACCAGCTCGGCATCGCGCCGGAACGCCGGGTGAGCGATCTCACCGAATCCGAAATCATCCAGATCCGCGAAATCATCGACCGCGATTTCATGGTCGAGGGCGATCTGCGCCGCGACACCGCGATGAACATCAAGCGCCTGATGGACCTGGGTTGCTACCGGGGCCTGCGTCACCGCAAGAGCCTGCCGGTCCGCGGCCAGCGCACGCACACCAACGCCCGCACCCGCAAAGGCCCTGCCAAAGCGATCGCCGGCAAGAAGAAAGTGACGAAGTAACAGCATGGCTGAAGACAAGAAGCCCGCCGGCAAG
>CAIXUE010000093.1 GCA_903922545.1 uncultured Alphaproteobacteria bacterium
CTTCGCCGGCAATGGCGCGCGCCAACAATGTCTTGCCGGTGCCCGGCGGGCCGACCAGCAGCACGCCCTTGGGAATGCGGCCGCCCAGGCGCTGGAATTTCTGCGGATCGCGCAGGAAGTCCACGATTTCCTTCAGGTCGTCTTTGGCCTCATCCACGCCTGCCACATCTTCAAAGGTGACGCGGCCGGACCGTTCGGTGAGAAGCTTGGCGCGCGATTTGCCGAAGCCCATCGCCTTGCCGCCGCCCGACTGCATCTGGCGCAGGAAGAACACCCACACGCCCACCAGCAGCAGAATCGGCAGCCAGTTGAGCAGCATGCCGATCAGGTTGAAGCCGTCATCGGCCGGGGTGACGGTGCTTTCGACGTTATGGTCCTTGAGCATCGGCCACAGGGTCGAATCGTTGCTGGGCACGGTGGTGACGAAATCCTGGCCATTGGTGAGCTGGCCCTTCACCTGGTCGCCCTGGAAGGTGACTTTGCGGACCTGGTTGGAAACCACATCCTCGCTGAATTTGGTGTAGCTGAGGGCCGAGGCCGTGGTGTGGCTGCCCGTTCCCTGGAAGAGGTTGAACAGGAAAACCAGAAGCAGCGCGATGACGATCCAAAGCGCGAGATTTCTCAGATTGTTCAAGATCCGTCCTTCTCTGTCACCATAACGCGCCGCTGGCGCATAAGGCGGCTATCCCCGCCCGCTTATTAGATAGGACGTTTCTAGCGCATTGCCAGCCATCAAAACGTTAAGAAATTTGGCGGGGCGGCGCAATGACGGAAGGGGAACCGGACCTCACGCCTTTGTGGCGCTTTTCCGGGCATTTTCCCGAGTGATTACAAGGGTTTTAGGGCCAAAACCCTGATGCCGCAGGGGTGCGGGACCAACGCGGCAGCCATGCAAGGTGACGCCGCCGCCAAGTCCGGCGGAACCCAGCGCGCCATAGAGCCGCTCCAGGGACTCAAAACGGGGGCGATAAGCGGCGCCGGAAACCGTTTTGAGGGTGGCCGCCAGGGCGCGAAGACCGATCTCGCGCGGGGCGGCGGTCAGGACGGCGGCGTCCAGCAGCAGCAGGCCGTCTTTTTGGCGGCAGGCGCGCGACAGCAGCGCGGCCGTCGCCAGTTCCAGCGCTTCACGGGCGCGGCCCAGATGGGCGGCGGCATCGGCGATGCGCGCGGGCGCAAGGCCCGCTTCTTCCAGCGCCGGCAACAGCACCCGCATGCGGCTTCGGGCGAAGCGCGCTTGCGCATTCATGGGGTCTTCCAGCCAGTCCTGTTTTTTGGCTTTCAGATACTCTTGCAGCGCCGTGCGCGGAATGTTGAGCAGTGGCCGCGCCAGCGTCAGGCCGTCAAAACCGGACAGGGGAAAAGGCGAAAGGGCGCGCATGGCGCAAAGACCATCCAGCCCGCTGCCGCGCGCCAGGCGCAGCAAAAACGTTTCGGCCTGATCGTCCTGATGATGCGCCAGATAAAGCGTGGCGATTTTTCGCCGCTGGAGCCGCTGCGCCATCAGCGTATAGCGCGCGTCCCGCGCCCAGGCTTCGATATCGGCTTTGGGCTTTTTTCCCCTGACGGTGAGAATTTCGCATGTAAGGCCCACAGCCTTGGCCCAGCGC
>CAIXUE010000094.1 GCA_903922545.1 uncultured Alphaproteobacteria bacterium
CCATCACTGGCACCGTTGGGCGCACAAGGACGATCTGGCGCAATACCGGTCAGCCCATGCCGACAATTATCATGAATGGCGTCACGACGACAAACATCATCACTAAGATCTGACGCCAGTCTTTGACGTCAATTTTCCCGGGCGCGGCTCAGTCGCGTCCGGGAAATTCATTTCCAGCAGTTATGAATCCAAAGCCATTGCGACGGCTCCTGCCGGATCATCGTTTCCACTTCAGCTGTGATGATTTCCGTCAACTTCCGCGTATCCACCGCCTCATCGCCGCTGGGCTGAAAAGTGGGTGCCTCCTGCACCGTCACCCGGAAGCGGGCTGACCGTCCCAGCCGCTGGTTGCGGGCGAACAAAATCCGCGATCCCAGTTTCAACGCCAGCGCCGCTGGCACTGGCGTGGTCATGGCGTCACGGCCGAAAAAAGGCACCGCGATGCCTTCATCATTGCGCTGATCCACCAGCATATAGATCACCTTGCCGCCGCGAAGCTGGGCAAAGATGCGCCGCGCGCCGCTATGCTTGCCGATCTGTTCCTTGGGGCCTTTGAGCCCCCGCTGCCGTCCGATCCAGCGCGCCACATAGGGATTGTTGGGATGGCGCACCACGGTGGCGCCAGGCAACCCGTAAAGCTCGCCGCTCATCGGCATCATTTCCCAATTGGCCAGATGACCTGAGAGAAACAGCACGCCTTTGCCGTCCGCCACGGCCCGGTCGATCAAAGGGATGCCGACAACATCAATGCGCGCATCCGGCCCGATGCGATCGAACTTCCGCAAATGCGGATACTCCGCCACGGTGCGGCCCAGATTGTCCCACATGCCGGAAAGAATGGTCTCGATTTCGGCGGCGCTTTTTTCCGGAAAAGCCGCCTTCAGATTTTTGCGTGCGATCTTGTCCGGCGGCAGGCGCGAAAAAATATTGCGGCCCATCCAGCCGCCCAGGCGTGACGCCAGATCGAGCGGAAGCAGATAAAAAATACCCATCAGCAGAAAGAAGCCGCCGGCCTCCGCGCCATAGCGCAGCTTGCGGGACAAAGTGAGGCGGGGCGTGCTCATCCAGACTTGGCGCTAGACCGCGTCGAGCAGGCTGTCAAGCGAAGCGTCCAGAACCGCACGAATCTTTAATACAGCGATGCCTTCGCGCTGCGCCGAGGTAAGCCGGACCATGTCTTTTTCGGTGGTGACCAGCAACGCATTGCCGGCTTTGGCGCGCAGCTCCGTGATGTCGGCGGGTGAATAGGGATAATGGTCCTCGAAGAAGTGCATTCCCGTCACCACCGCGCCGGCCTCTTTGAGTGAGTGCAGAAATTTCTCCGGCCGCCCGATGCCGGCAAAAGCAAAAACGCGTTTGCCGGAAAAATCCGCAGCCAGTGTTTCCAGCCTGGCGCGCACCACCGGCCCGGCGAAGCCCTTAAGATTTGTATCGCCGAACATCACCACCGCGCTGGCGCGGGAAAGTCCCTGGCCCACGCCTTCGTGCAAGGGGCCTGCCGGAATCATAAATACAGTGCGAAAACCATCCACCACCACCAGAGAGAGTGTCTTGGCCAGCGAGAAATTCTGATGGCCGTCATCCATCACAATCACCTCAGCGTCCTGGGCGATGGCAAAGCGGGCTCCGGCGGCGCGGTTTTTCGCCACCACGGTGGGGGCGGCGCGCGCCAGCAGCAAGGCTTCGTCGCCCACCGCCGCCGCGCGCTGATCGCCGGCCAGCTCCGGGCCCGCCAGTTTGCCGCCATAACCGCGCGTGAG
>CAIXUE010000095.1 GCA_903922545.1 uncultured Alphaproteobacteria bacterium
CCGGATGTGCAGGTGAGCGAATGACCATCGCCAGCGCCGAGCGCGGCATCCGCCATGTCTTTATCCGCAACCTGGAACTGCCGGCCCAGATCGGCGTCTATCACCACGAAGTCGGCAAGGTGCAGCCGGTGCGCATCAATGTCGATCTGGCGGTGGAAGACCTGATCGACCTGGGCGATGACCTTACAAAGGTGGTGGATTATGGCGTGATTGAAGCCAAGATCCGCGCCATCTTGGCCGAAGGCCATGTCAATCTGGTGGAAACCCTGGCCGAACGCATCGCCAGCGCCTGTTTTGAGGACAAACGGGTGCGCAACGCCCGGGTGCGGGTGGAAAAGCTGCACGCCCTGTCTGCCGCCGAATCCGCAGGCGTAGAAATAGAGCGCACGCGCTAATATATAGAGCGCATGGCTTCTGACCGCCCGCTGAAGGGCGCCGACCTTATCGCGTCTTATCTCAAGACCCTGCCCGATGCGCCGGGCGTTTACCGCATGCTGGGGGCTGCGGGCGAAGTTCTTTATGTCGGCAAGGCCAAGAGCCTGAAGAAACGGGTGAGCGCTTATGCCCGCGGCGGCGTGCATAGCGAGCGGCTGACCCGCATGGTGGCCGACACCACCGAGATGCTTTTCGTCACCACCGCTTCGGAAATCGAAGCGCTGCTGCTGGAAAGCAATCTGATCAAGCAGCTCAAGCCGCGCTACAATGTTTCCTATCGCGACGACAAAAGCTTTCCCAATATCCTGCTGCGCGAAGACCATCCCTTCCCCCAGCTTTTGAAGCATCGCGGCGCCAAAACCGCCAAGGGGGTTTATTTCGGCCCCTTTGCCAGTGCCGGCGCGGTAACCCGGACCCTCAACACCTTGCAGCGCGCCTTTCTGCTGCGCTCCTGTTCGGATTCGGTGTTCGCGGCGCGCACCCGGCCCTGCCTATTGTTTCAGATCAAGCGCTGCAGCGCCCCTTGTGTGGGGCGGGTGGATGAAGCCGCCTATGGCGCGCTGGTGCAGGAGACGGAGGAATTCCTCAACGGCAAAAGCCGCGCCGTGCAGGACCAGCTTGTCCAGGAAATGACGGGCAAGTCCGAAGCGCTGGATTTCGAGGCGGCGGCGCGGCTGCGCGACCGGCTGAAAGCCATGAGCCAGATTCAGGCCAGCCAAGGCGTCAATCCTTCCACCTTCGTGGAGGCCGATCTTTTTGCCGCCTATCACGAAGGCGGCCAGGCCTGCATTCAGGTGTTCTTTTTTCGCGCCGGTCAGAATTGGGGCAACCGCCCTTACTTTCCGCGCCTGCCCTTCGACATGGAATTGCCGGAGATGCTGGAATCTTTTGTCGGCCAGTTTTACGACGCCCGCCCGGCGCCCAAACTGGTGCTGCTGTCGCAGGAAATTCCCGACGCCGCGCTGCTGGCCGAGGCGCTGTCATCGCGCGCCGGTTTCAAGGTGGAAGTTTCAACCCCGCAGCGCGGCGAAAAACAGCAGATCATGGAACAGGCGCTGACCAATGCCCGCGAGCAACTGGGCCGCCGCATGGCGGAGAACAGCGCCCAGCGCCAATTGCTGGACGGCGTGGCGGAAGCCTTTGGCCTGGAGACGCCGCCCCGCCGCATAGAAGTTTACGACAACTCCCACATTCAGGGCGCCCATGCGGTGGGCGCTTTCATTGTCGCGGGGCCTGATGGGTTTGAGAAAAACCAGTATCGCAAATTCAACATCAAATCGGCGGAACTGACGCCCGGCGATGACTACGCCATGATGCGCGAGGTTCTGACCCGCCGCTTTGACCGGCTGGTAAAAGAAGAGGCCGAGCCGCCGGAAAATGCGAAGTGGCAGCGCCCCGATCTGGTGCTGATTGACGGCGGCCCCGGCCAGCTTTCAATCGCCTGCCAGGTCTTTGCCGATCTGGGGGTGGAGGATGTGGCGCTGGTGGGGATTTCCAAGGGCCATGACCGTGATGCCGGCCGTGAGCATTTCTATATTCCCGGCAGGGAGCCGTTCCGCCTGGATCTGAAAAGTCCGGTTTTGTATTACCTGCAACGATTGCGCGACGAAGCGCACCGTTTTGCCATCGGCAGCCATCGCAAGAAACGCAGCGCCGCCATTGGCGCCAATCCCCTGGACGAGGTGGCGGGGGTGGGCGCGGGGCGCAAACGCGCGCTGTTGCAGCATTTCGGCTCCGCCCGCGCCGTGGCCGCGGCCAGCCTGACCGACCTGGAATCGGTGGCGGGGGTGAGCGGCACCCTGGCGAAGAAAATCTACGACTTCTTTCATTCGGGCAGCTAAGCTTCCCCCATGTTCAACAACCTGCCCAACGCCCTGACCATCCTGCGCATCCTGCTGGTGCCGGTGTTTGCCGTCGCTTTTGTGATTCCCGGCACGGGCGCGCGGGTCGTGACGGTGCTGGTTTTCGCCCTGGCGGGGATCAGCGACTGGCTGGACGGCTTTGCCGCCCGCAAGCTGAAAGCCGGTTCGGATTTCGGCCGCATGCTGGACCCCATCGCCGACAAGGTGCTGGTGGGCGTGGCGCTGATGATGCTGGTGGCGGAAGGCACCTTCAACCGCGAGAATGCGGTGCCCGGCAGCTTGAGCCTGCTGCGCCTGGTACCGGCGCTGATCATTCTGTCGCGTGAGATTTTGGTGTCGGGCCTGCGCGAATATCTGGCCAGCACCCGCGTCAGCGTGCCCGTCACCGCCATCGCCAAATTCAAGACGGCGGTGCAGATGCTGGCGATCGGCGCCATGCTGCTGACGCCGCTGGCCAACCGCTATTTCCCCGAGGTACCGGCCGAAAGCTATTCGGCGGTGGCTTATATCCTGCTGTGGGTCGCGGCCGCGCTGACGGTTTATACCGGCGTGATCTATTTCCGGGGCGGCATGCGTTACATCCGCCCCGGCACCACACCGCCGCCGGTTTAGGCTGGCACCGTTACGCCGCGAACTTCGTCCGCATAAGCGTTCATCAAAGTTTCGGTCAGCTGACCGGGCTTGAAGCGCCAGTTGGCGATCTCGCTCACCGGGGTGACTTCCGCCGCCGAGCCGGTGAGGAAACATTCCGAGAAACCATCCATCTCTTCCGGCTTGATGTGGCGTTCCACCACCGTGACGCCGCGCGCCTTGGCGATGGCGATCACCGACTGGCGGGTGATGCCGTTGAGGAAGCAATCCGGAATCGGCGTATGCAGCACGCCATCCTTGACGAAGAAAATATTGGCGCCGGTCGCTTCGGCGACATAGCCGCGATAATCCAGCATCATGGCGTCGGCATAGCCCTTGGCTTCGGCGGCATGTTTGGAAAGCGTGCAGATCATGTAAAGGCCGGCGGCCTTGGCATGCACCGGTTCGGTGTCGGCGGCGGGACGGCGCCATTGGGCGATATCCAGCCGGATGCCCTTGAGCTTTTCCGCCGGGCTGAAATAGGACGGCCAGGGCCAGGCGGCGATGGCGACATGGATTTTGGTGTTCTGGGCGGAGACCGCCATCATCTCACTGCCGCGAAACGCGACAGGGCGGACATACCCATCCTTGATGCCCTGCGCGTCACAGGCGGCGATGCAGGCCTGGTTGATCTCATCCTGGGTGAAGGGAATTTTGAAGCCCAGCGTTTCAGCCGACTTGAAAAGCCGCTCGGTATGTTCCTTCAGCTTGTAGATGCGGCCGTTATACATGCGCTCGCCCTCAAACACGCTTGAGGCGTAATGCAGGCCATGGGTCAGGACATGGGTCTGGGCGGACTTCCAGGGCACCAGCTTGCCGTCATACCAAAGGCTGCCATCGCGCTGGTCGAAAGGGATCACTTCTGCCATGACTGAACCTTGCTCTTCCTGTTTTTCCCGGGGATGCTGGGCTTTACCGGGCTCGTCCCCTTGCCCGCCCACCATACCTTCATTAGGGTCATTGCAGCATGGCGGATGCAAAAACCGCAAGACCCCGGAGCCCTTTTGTGGCGCGACAGCCCGTATAGCTGCCATGAGTAATCTGCCGTGACAGCCCAGGACGATCCCCATCTTTTGGTCGTGGACGATGATGAGCGCCTGCGCGCGCTTTTGAGCCGCTATCTGTCCAGCAACGGCTTTCGCGTCAGCGCCGCGCCCGGCGCTGGCGAGGCGCGCGCCCTGATGAAAAGCATGGCCTTCGATCTTCTGATCCTGGACGTGATGATGCCCGGCGAATCCGGGCTGGAGCTGGCGGGCTCGGTGCGCAGCGCATCCCAGGTTCCCATCCTGATGTTGACAGCGCGGGGCGAGCCGGAAGACCGGATCAAAGGGCTGGAACTGGGGGTGGATGATTACCTGCCCAAGCCGTTTGAGCCGCGCGAATTGCTGCTGCGGGTGTCCGCATTGCTGCGCCGGGCAGCCCCGGTGGCCAAAGCGGCCAGCGGCCCGGTGCGGATGGGCGCGGCGCTGTACGACCCCGCCGCCGCGCGCCTGACCCGTGGCGGCAAGCCGGTCAAGCTGACCAGCGCGGAAGCATCCTTGCTGCAATTGTTCGCCGCCAATGCCGGCCATCCTTTTTCGCGCAGCGATCTGTGCAGCCGGCTGGGCGTGGCGCTTGAGCGATCCATCGATGTGCAGGTGACGCGTCTGCGGCGCAAAATCGAGGAAGACCCCAAGCTGCCGCTGTATCTGCAGACGGTACGTGGTGTGGGATACGTGCTGGTGCCCGACCGTGGCTAATGTCGTCAAACGCTTTCTGCCGCGCGGGCTGTTTGGCCGCTCGCTGATCATCATTGTGGCGCCGATGGTGCTGCTGCAGGGCGTGGTGACATACGTCTTTTTCGAACGCGATCTGGACGCCACCACAAGAAGGCTGGCGCGCGATGTGGCGGGCGATGTCGCATTGCTGGTGACGCTGGAAGACGCCACGCCCGCGATGGAACGCGATGCGGTGCGGGCGCTGGCGGCGCGGCAGTTGCGCTATCGCCTGACGTTCCATGACGGCGCGCGCCTGCCGCCCAGCCTGCCGTCGGGCAACACCATCGACGTCGCGCTCAACGATATTATTGCCAGCCGGGTGGGCTCTGGCCGCAATTTCGTCACCAGCCGGATCGGCGAGGATTTCGACATCAAGGTCGAAACCAAGGACGGCGTGCTGGATGTGGTGGTACCGCCCGACCGGGTCACCGTGTCAGGACCGGATATTTTCATTCTCTGGATGATGGGGTCCGCGCTGATCCTTTTGGGCATCGCCATCCTGTTCCTGCGCAACCAGGTGCGCCCCATTGAACAGCTGGCCCGCGCTGCCGAAAGTTTCGGCAAGGGCAGGCCGGTGCCGGACTTCAAGCCTTATGGCGCCACCGAAGTGCGCCGCGCCGCCCAGGCCTTTATCACCATGCGCGAGCGTATCGACCGGCATGTCAGCCAGCGCACCGAAATGCTGGCCGGCGTCAGCCATGACATCAAGACACCGCTGACGCGGATGAAGCTGGCGCTGGCGATGATGAGCCAGGACGAGGATATCGTGGCGCTGCGCGCCGATATCGCCGAGATGGAGCGGATGCTGGATGATTACCTGGCCTTCGCGCGCGGCGAAGGCGGCGAGGAGGCCGAAAACACCGATCTGGGCGAATGGGTGCGCGACACGGTGGCCGCCGCCGCCAGGACCCGGCCCGGCCGCGAGGTGCCGGTGGTGGGGCCGGATCATTTGATCCTCAGCGTCAAGCGCGCCGCGCTGCGCCGCTGCCTGACCAACCTGGTGGACAATGGCCTGAAGCATGGCAAGCGGGTGGTGGTGAATCTGGTGCGCGACGAACGCTTTGCCGAAATCATGGTGGATGATGACGGGCCGGGCATTCCGGAAAGCCGGCGGGAAGAAGCTTTCCGGCCTTTCACCCGCCTGGATGAAGGCCGCAATCTTCAGACCGGCGGTTCGGGGCTGGGCCTGGCCATTGCCCGCGACATCGCCCGCGCGCACGGCGGAGAGATCGTATTAAGTAAAAGCGCACTGGGCGGCTTGAAAGCAACGATCCGGTTGCCGCTCTAACGTAACTCTTCCGCCCGTTTGCGCGCGGCGCGGACGGCGCGCTTCATCAACGCCGGCAAGCCGTCTTGCGCCATCAGGATTTTCAACGCCGCTTCGGTGGTGCCGCCGGGACTGGTGACGGCCTGGCGCAATTGAGCGGCGGAGGATTTGTCCGCCGCCAGCAGCGCGCCCGCCCCCGCCACGGTGGCACGGGCCAGTTTTTCCGCCTGGGCCGGGGCCAGGCCTTCGGCAATACCGGCCTGGGTCAGTGCTTCGGCCATCAGGAAAAGATAAGCGGGGCCTGAACCCGATACCGCCGTGACGCTGTCGATCAGATTTTCGTCTTTCACCCAGACGGTTTCACCCAAGGCCGACAACAATGCATCGGCGCGCTTGCGGTCGGAGGCCGTCGCGCTTTTGGCGGCATAGAGCCCGGTGATGCCTTGGCCGATGGCGCCGGGCGTATTGGGCATGGCGCGGATGATGCGCGCCTTGGCACCCCAGGCCGCCGACAGACGTTTGGTGTCGGTGCCCGCCGCAATGGAAATCATCAGCGCGCCTCGGAAAGCGAAATCCTTCAGCGTGCCGGCTTCGTCTTTCAGTATTTGCGGCTTGATCGCCACCACACAGGCGGAAAATTTCTTGCCCGCGACTTTGGATGGCGCGGCAACCAGTGCGATTTTGTTCTTTTTGGCGAGAGACTTTATTGCGGCGGAGGGCCTGGGTTCGACAATCGTGATGGGGCCGATGTTTTTCTTCAGCCAGCCCCTCAAGAGAGCCGCGCCCATGCGGCCAGCACCGACAAGAAGGATGGGTGCGCTCACGCCCGGCCCGCGCACTCCAGCACCGCGGCTTCAACGGCATCCTTGGCGCTTTTGCCGCCCCAGATCACAAACTGGAAGGCCGGATAATAATGTTCGCAGGCTTCCAGCGCGAGATTGAGCAGCGCCTCGCACTGCGAGGGGCTGGCTTCGGCGCCGGGGAAAATCATGGCATGGCGGAACACGATGGTACCGTCTTCATGCCAAAGGTCGAAATGGCCGATCCACAGCCGGGCATTCACATACATCAGCAGGTCAGCGACATGCTGGCGATGCACGCCCTCGCCGATGCGCATGTCGAAGGTGGAGGACAAATGCAGCGATTTCAGGTCATCGCGCCAGGTGAAGCTGAAATGATGGTCATTCCATTTGCCCGCCACCGACAGGTTCAGTTCATCCCGGCCCGACCGCTCAAACGCCCAGCCATTATCCTCGACCGTGCGTTCCAGCATGTCGATGGGATGGGGCTGCAGGCTCAGCTCGTCCTGATGGATGAATGTCATTCCTGTAAGCTCTCCAGCCCGTGCAAACACAACGCGAAGCAGTTGAGAGCCAAACTGGCACAAGATTTTGCGGTGGCACAAGAGTCCGGGACTCTTCGTCCCCCTCCTCGCAAAAGATTCCACAGCTTTGAAAAACTTGGCCGAGTCGTCCCCAGGAGTCATCCCCGGATTCGTCCCCAGACTCGAAACATGAGTCACTTCTGAGGCTTAGCTTTTGGTCTGGGCTTCCAGAATGGCGATCCGGGCGGCCAGGGCATCGTTTTCGGCACGGGCCTTGGCGGCCATCGCCTTCACGGCCTCAAATTCTTCCCGGGGGACAAAATCCATTTCGGCCACCAGCCGCTCCAGCCGCTGCTTGACGAACGTGTCGATCTCGGTCCGCACGCCCTGGGCCATGCCGGCCGCGTCGGTAAAGGCCTTTGCCAGGCTATCGAGAAAGGGGTTATCGGTCTGCGCCATGGGCCTTTTATGAACAAGCCCGTCCCTTGACACAAGACGCGAAGCAACGTGAGCCTGCCGCCCATGGTTCTGGCCGCCCTGCCCTTTCCCAATATCGATCCGGTCCTGCTTCATATCTGGGGTCCGATCGCCATCCGCTGGTACGCCCTGGCCTATATCGCGGGCCTGTTGCTGGGCTGGTGGGGGATTGTGCTGATCCTGCGCCGCAAGCAGCTGTGGGCGCCGCCGCCTTTCAACGGCAAGCCGCCCGCCACCGAAGACCAGATCGGCGATCTGACCGTGTGGATGATGTTCGGCATCGTCATTGGCGGGCGGCTGGGGTGGGATCTGATCTATGGCACCATCCTGTGCAGCGTTTCGCCGGATGCCGATTTTTGCCAGGGCCTGCCCATGGCGTTCGCCACCGATCCCATAAAGATCATCGCGGCGTGGCAGGGCGGCATGTCATTTCATGGCGGGCTCTTGGGCGCGATCATCGCCATGGCCTGGTTTTGCCGCCGCCAGAAACTGAGCTTCCTGGCGGTGACCGATCTGGTGGCCGTGGTGGCGCCGGTGGGATTGTTCTTTGGCCGCATCGCGAATTTCATCAATGACGAATTGTGGGGCCGGGTGACGGATGTGCCCTGGGGCATGGTGTTCCCCCGCGCCGGCGATCTGCCGCGCCATCCCAGCCAGTTATACGAAGCCGCGACCGAGGGCCTGCTGCTGTTCATCATCATGCAGGTGTGTTTGATGTTGGGGCTGCATCGCCGGCCCGGATTGCTGACCGCGATTTTCCTTTTGGGCTATGGCAGCTTCCGTTTCATCTGCGAATTTTTCCGCGAACCCGATGCGCCGTTTTTGGGGCCGGTGAGCATGGGCATGGCGCTGTCCATTCCCATCTGGCTGGCGGCGGGCGCGCTGTTCGTTCTCTCGACCCAAAAAAAGCGGCATGCTTGAGCTGGAAGAACGCATCGCCGGCCTGATCGCGGCCCAGGGGCCGCTTTCGGTGGCGCAGTACATGACCCTGGCGCTGCATGATCCGCAAAGCGGTTATTACGCCACCCGCCAGCCGTTCGGCGCTGCCGGCGATTTCATCACCGCACCCGAGATCAGCCAGATGTTCGGCGAGTTGCTGGGCCTGTGGTGCGTGCAGGTGTGGCACGACCAGGGCGAACCCAAAAACAAGCGGTTGGTGGAATTGGGGCCTGGGCGCGGCACCCTGATGGCCGATGCCTTGCGCGCCGCCAAAGCCGCGTCGGGATTTCTGGACGGGCTGGAGGTGGTGATGATCGAGGCCAGCCCGGCCTTGCAGAAAATCCAGGCGGAAAAACTGAAAGACATCGGCGTGCCGATCCGCTGGGCATCGCATTTCGATGACAGCCTTGCCGATCAGCCGCTGTTTCTGCTGGCCAATGAATTTTTCGACGCCTTGCCGATCCATCAATATGTCAAAACCGGACGCGGCTGGTGCGAACGCATGGTGGTGGAAAAAGACGGCGCGCTGGATTTTGCGCTGGCGCCCGCGCCTATGCCCTCCGCGATCATTCCATCCAGCCGTGCCGGTGCGCCCGAAGGCGGGGTTTACGAAGTGGCGCCCGCCGCCGCCGCGCTGGCGGACATGATCGGACGTGTGGTGGCGCAACAGGGCGGCGGCGCGTTGTTGCTGGATTATGGTTATGGCGAGGACGCCGGCTTTGGCGAAACCTTGCAGGCGGTGGGCGGCCACAGTTTCGCCGATGTGCTGGCAGAGGCTGGCGAGAATGATCTTTCCGCCCATGTGGATTTCGCGGCGCTGGGCGCGGCGGCAAAACATGGCGGCGCTGCCGTGTTCGGCCCGCGCGGCCAGGGCGAGTTTTTGGCCGATCTGGGTATTATCGGGCGGGCGGAGCAGTTGATGAAAACCAATCCGGCTTCAGCGCAAAATCTTTTCGCGGCGGTGGAACGGCTGATCGGGCCCGATCAGATGGGAATTCTGTTCAAGGCCATGGCGCTGATGCCGCCATCGGTGGAAAAGCCGCCGGGGTTTTAAAATGGCGCCAACTTTTCATCGCGCCGCCAATCTCACGCCTCTGCCCGGTATCACGCATGGTTTTTTCACCCGTGATGGCGGGGTGTCGGACGGACTTTATGAATCTCTGAATTGCGGACCGGGCAGCAAGGACGATCCCGTCAGGATTGCCGGGAACCGCGCCCGTGTGACAAGCGCGATGGCGCCGGGTTCAAAGCTGGTTACGCTGGCGCAGATTCACAGTCCCATTGTGCATGTGGTGGACAAGGCTTGGGATGCCGCGCGCCATCCCGAAGGGGATGGCATGGCCAGCGCCACGCCCGGTCTGCTGCTGGGCATTCAGACCGCCGACTGCACGCCTGTGTTGTTCGCGGACGCCGAAGCGCGGGTGATCGGGGCCGCCCATGCCGGCTGGAAAGGCGCGCTGGGCGGCGTGCTGGAGGCCGTCATCGCGGCCATGGAGGGATTGGGCGCCAGCCGCGCCAATATCACCGCCGCCATCGGCCCCACCATCTCAAGCCAGAATTACGAAGTGGGCGCCGGCTTCCCCGCGCCCTTCCTGGCCCAAGACCCCAGCAATACAGAATTTTTCACCAGCCGGGATGGGCGCACCTATTTCGATCTGCCGGGCTATGCCGCCCAGCGGCTGGTCCGGGCCGGGATCGGCGATATCGCCGATATGAAGCTTTGCACCTATCCCCCCGAAAACCGCTTTTTCTCGTTCCGCCGCACCACCCATCGCCGCGAGGCGGATTATGGAAGGCAGATATCGGTGATTTCCCTGCTCTCCTGACAGCGGCGAAGTGTCTGTTGCGGCCAGGGTCGTGGACCGGTAAAAGCGCGACATCAAATCTTCACAAACAGGGCACGGGGCAGACCGATGACGGATCAGAACGGTTCGCGGGGCATGCGCCTGATCGCGGGCAATTCCAACCCCGCTTTGGCCGCGGCCATCGGCCAGCATCTGAAAACCGAACCTGTCAGGGCGCAGGTGCGCCGCTTCGCCGACATGGAAGTATTTGTAGAAATTCAGGAGAATGTCCGCGGCGAGGACATGTTCGTGATCCAGTCCACCAGCTTTCCCGCCAACGACAATCTGATGGAATTGCTGATCATGATCGACGCGCTGCGCCGCGCGTCGGCCCGGCGCATCACCGCGGTGATCCCCTATTTCGGCTATGCCCGGCAGGACCGCAAAGTCGGGCCGCGCACGCCCATCTCGGCCAAGCTGGTCGCCAACATGATCACCGAAGCGGGCGCCAACCGCGTGCTGACCGTGGATCTGCATGCCGGTCAGATTCAGGGCTTTTTCGACATTCCCACCGACAATCTGTTCGCCCAGCCCGTGATCGTGAAGGATATCGCCGATTATCTGGGCGGCACGGTGCCCATGGTGGTGTCGCCCGATGTGGGCGGCGTGGTGCGCGCCCGCTCGCTGGCGCGCAGGCTTGGCACCGATCTGGCCATCGTGGACAAACGCCGCGAACGGGCCGGCGAATCCGAAGTGATGAACATCATCGGCGATGTGGAAGGCCGCGCCTGCGTGCTGATCGACGATATCATCGATTCCGGCGGCACCATCTGCAACGCCGCTGACGCCTTGCTGAAGAATGGCGCCACCGAAGTTTATGCCTATGCCACCCATGGCGTTTTGACCGGCGGCGCGGTGGCGCGGATCAAATCGTCCAAGCTCAAATCCCTGGTGGTGACGGATTCCATCGCCGTCACCGAAGATGTGCGCGCCTGCCCCAATATCCGCACCATCTCCATCGCGCCATTATTGGGCGAAGCTATGCGGAGAATTAATAACGAAGCGTCGGTGTCGAGCCTCTTCGACTGATTTTATGGTCGCGCGGCCGGACGCAAAACCGCTGCGCACTTTTGCTGGCCGACGCTCCTAGCTCACAATCTCCAGCACGACGCATTCGATCAGCAGCACGATGATCCAGTGCCCGGCATCGATCAGGGTCAAAAGCAGCTTGCGGCCCTGGAACAGGTTGTTGACCAGGATGGTGGTGCCGACAAAAGCCACGCCCACGGCCAGCCCCGCGATCATGGCGCTGAGAAGATCAGTCGCCCCCAGCCCCGCCAGCAACATGCTCAGCACCGCCGCCATGATGAGTTCGCTGACAAAGGACGCCGCCATGGGCACCAGCGGCATGGCGCGGGCCTTGCGCCGGGTTTCAATCTCCTGCGGGCCCATGCCCTGGGCGGCCATCCAGACCTTGCCCAGGACGCCGTACCAGGCGGCGCCGAAGATCCAGGCCGCCACAGCGGCGGCCACCATGGCGAGATAGGGGTTGTGCATGCGGTCCTCCCTTTTGGCCCAATCTAGGGAAGGCTTGCGGCCTTGTCCCCCCTTGCGCTAAAAGCGCGTCTTTCCGGGCCCCAGCGGGGGTTTCCCGGTTCTGCAAGGATTAAGAAAATGTCGCAGGTTCAAGAACTTAAGGCTGAAACGCGCGAAGGCACCGGCAAGGGTCCGGCCTACAGGGCGCGGGCCAAGAGCCTGATCCCGGCTGTCATCTATGGCGGCGACAGCCAGCCCGAGAACGTTGCGGTCGATTCCCGCACCCTGGAGCGCCATGTCGAGGCCGGCTCCTTCCTGACCACCCTGCTGATGCTGGACGTGGCCGGCAAGAAGACCCGCGTCATTCCCCGCCAGCTGCAGCTGGACCCGGTCAGCGACCGTCCCGTGCATGTGGACTTCATGCGCCTGACCGCAGGCGCCACCGTGCGGCTGGAAATTCCCGTGCATTTCAAGGGCCAGGGTGAATCGCCGGGCCTGAAAAAAGGCGGCGTGCTGAACATCGTGCGCCATCAGATGAATGTGCTCTGCCTGGCCGACGCGATTCCGAAGTTCATCGAAGTCGATGTCTCCAAGCTGGACATCAACGACACGCTGCACCTGAACGACCTGGACCTGCCGAAGGGCGTCAAGGCGCTGGTCAAGGGCCGTGACGTCACCATCTGTTCGGTCGTCGCGCCCACCAGCGTGATCGAAGAGCAGAAGGCCGCGGCTGCCGCCGCCGCTGCTGCCGCGTCTGGTCCGGTTGCCGAAGCTGCTCCTGCCGACGGCGCAGCGCCTGCCGAAGGCGCCGCTGCCGCTGGTGCGGCTCCTGCCGCTGGCGCCAAGGCGCCTGCTGCCGGCGCCAAGGCCGCCGCTCCGGCCAAGAAGTAACCGCGCGCGCGGAGGCGCAAGCCTTCGATGGAAGCGTTACTCATCGCAGGGTTGGGCAACCCCGGCGCGCAATATGCGCTCAACCGTCACAATGCCGGTTTCATCTTCATGGATGCGATCCATGCCGAGCATGGCTTTGGCCCCTGGCGCGCCAAATTCGAAGGCCTGATTTGCGAAGGCGAATTGGGGGCACGCAAAACATATCTGCTCAAGCCCCAGACCTACATGAATGACAGCGGCCGCAGCGTCGGCGCGGCGCTGAAATTCTTCAAGCTGCCGCTTTCGGCGCTGGTGGTGGCGCATGACGAAATCGACCTGGCGGCCGGCAAGCTGAAGGTCAAAAGCGGCGGCGGCGATGCCGGACAGAACGGGCTGCGTTCCATCACCGCCGCGCTGGGCCCCGATTACCGCCGGGTGCGGATCGGCATCGGCCATCCCGGCGACAAAAGCCGCGTCACCGGCCATGTGCTGCAGAATTTCTCCAAGGATGATCTGGTCTGGCTCAAGCCCATGCTGGATGCCATGGTGGAAACCGCGCCGCTTCTGGCCAAGGACGATGACGCCGGCTTTATGAGCAAGGTTGCGCTGCTGCTCAAACCCGAAAAACCGAAAACCGAAAAAATCAAAACCGAAAAGAAAGAGACATAATGGGCTTTAAATGCGGCATCGTCGGATTGCCCAATGTCGGCAAATCCACGCTTTTCAACGCCCTGACCCAGACCGCGGCGGCGCAGGCGGCCAATTATCCTTTCTGCACCATCGAGCCGAATGTCGGCGATGTCGCGGTGCCCGATGAGCGACTGGATACGCTGGCGAAAATCGCCGGCTCCGCCGAAATCATTCCCACCCGCATCACCTTTGTCGATATCGCCGGACTGGTGCGCGGCGCGTCCAAGGGCGAAGGGCTGGGCAACCAGTTCCTGGCCAATATCCGCGAAGTCGATGCGGTGGCGCATGTGCTGCGCTGTTTTGTCGATGACGATATCACCCATGTCGAAGGCCGCATCGACCCCATCGGCGACGCCGAGGTGGTGGAAACCGAACTGATGCTGGCCGATCTGGACAGCCTGGAAAAACGCATCAAGCCGCTGGAGAAGAAAGCCAACTCCGGCGAAAAGGAAGCCAAGGAACAATTGGCCCTGATGATGAAGGGGATTGTGCTGCTGCGCGACGGCAAGCCGGCGCGCCTGGCGGAACTGGCGGCGGAAGAGCGCGGCCCCTACAGCCAGCTTGGCCTGATGACCGCCAAGCCGGTTCTGTATGTCTGCAATGTCGAGGAAGGCGCGGCCGCCACTGGCAATGAATATTCCAAGAAAGTCGAAGCCAAGGCGAAGGCCGAAGGCGCCCGCGTGGTGGTGATTTCCTGCAAGGTGGAAGAGGAAATCGCGCAGCTTCCCAATGAAGAGCGCAAGGATTTTCTGGACAGTATCGGGTTGGAAGAACCGGGCCTGAACCGCATGATCCGCACCGGTTACGACCTGTTGGGACTTCTGACCTTCTTCACGGTGGGGCCGAAGGAAACCCGCGCCTGGACCGTGACCAAGGGTTCACGCGCGCCCCAGGCCGCCGGCGTGATCCATACCGATTTCGAGCATGGCTTCATCCGCTCCGAGACCATCGCCTATGCCGATTATGTGGCAGGCAAGGGCGAAGCCGGCGCGCGCGACGCAGGCAAGTTTCGCCTGGAAGGCAAAGATTACGTCGTCGCGGACGGTGACGTGCTGCATTTCAGATTCAATACCTGATACCGGCGCGCGTCTTTTGCGCTCTGGGTTCGTCGCGCGTGCTCACGTGCTATTCGCACGCTCCGCGCGACGCTCCTGCCCAGATCGCAAAATCCATCGCGCTTCCGCGTGGCTAGCGCAGCGACGCCTCGATATTGCCGCCATCGACCGTGATGACGGCCGCGGTCGTTTTGCTGGCCGTGGCCAGATAGACAAAAGCGTCGGCCACGTCATCGGCGGTGACTTCGCGCTTGAGCAGGTTGCCGCGCATGTAATCGGTCTCGGTCAAGCCGCGCGCCTTGGAACGGGCCGCCACCATATCGTCGGTCAGAAGACCGGTGCGGATACGGTCGGCATTGACGGCATTGGAACGGATGCCTTCCTTGCCATGGTCCAGGGCATATTGCTTGACCAGGAACAGGGTCGCCGCCTTGGGCAGGCCATAAGGCCCGAAATCCTTGCCCGGATTGACCGCCTGCTTGGAGGTGTTGAACAAGAGGCACCCGAAAGTGCCCTGCGCCTGCATGATGCGCACCGCGTTCTGGGCCACGCTTTGATGGGCCCAGAAATTCAACTCAAAACTTTTGCGCAAGGTCTCGTCATCCACCTTGCCGATGGCGCCCTGCCAGGCTGCGCCGGCATTGGAGACCACAATGTCCACGCCGCCGAACTTGGCCACCACCTTGTCGAAGGCGGCCTTTACGCTGGCCGGATCGGTGACGTCGCAACCCACCGCCAGCGCCTTGCCGCCGATCTTTTTGGCGGCGGCTTTGGCCGCTTCTTCGTCACGGTCAAGAATGGCGATCTCGGCGCCCTCTTTCGCCATGGCCTTGGCCGTGGCGGCGCCGATGCCCGAAGCCCCGCCGGTGATGACGGCGACCTGACGGGCCAATGATTTCTCGTTCGACTTGCCCAGCTTGGCCTGTTCCAGCGACCAATATTCCACTTCAAACATGTCGTAGTCGGAGATGGAGCGGTATTCGCCCATCGCCTCGGCATCGGTGATGACGGTGATGGCGTTTTCGGCGATATCGGCGGCGATGGCGGCATCCTTGGCCGATGCGCCCACGCCGAACATGCCCACGCCCGGCACCAGGATCACCCGCGGCAGAGGATCCAGTTCCTTTTTCTTCACCGGGCTTTTTTCATTGTTCGCTTCGAAATAGCGGTGATAGCGGGCGACGAAAGCTTCCACCGCCTCGCGCACCTCACCGGCCCAGGCATCAAGCTTGCCGGCTTCCGGCGCCGGCACGATCAGCGGCCAGTTCTTGGTGCGGATGGTGTGATCGGGCGTCACCACGCCCACCTGGCTGTAGCGCGAAAGCTCCGCGCCATTCACATAAGCCAGGATCGCCGGATTGGTGCGGAAATCCAGAATCTGCCGCTTGGCGGTGCCGGCCAGGGCATTCTTTTCAATGGCGACGGCGCCGCGCAGGATCGGCGCGATTTCCGGCAGCGACGCGAGCTTGGCGGGCAGCTTTCCTGCCACGGCCTGCTTGCGCTGACGGCCCAGGCGTTCTTCCGCCATGGTGACGAATTCGATCATGCGGCCATAGGCCTGTTCTGCTGTATCGCCCACCGTGAAAATGCCGTGCTGCAAAAGCACCAGGCCTTCGACGCCGGGATTGTTGTCGAACACATCGGCCACCGATTTGGCCAGGGCGAAACCGGGAATGGTGTAGGGCACGTAAGCCACGCGGTTGCCATAAACTTCCTGCACCAGCGCCTTGTTGTCGGGCTGGTCGGTCAGTGCCAAGACGGCGGTGGAATGGACATGGTCGATGAATTTGTGCGGCAGGAAAGCATGCAACAGGGTTTCGACCGACGGATTGGGGGCGCTGCTGTCCAGAAGATTGATGCGCTGGAAATTCACCATGTCTTCATCAGACAGCTTGTCCAGCTTGCGCAGCTTGCGCAGCGGCGCCAGACGCACCGCCGGCAAACCCGCGGGCTCGATGCTGCCCATATCCCAGCCGGAACCCTTGATGCAGATCACTTCCACATCTTCGCCAAGCTGATCCTTGACCGTGGTTTTGACAGACGTGTTGCCGCCGCCATGCAGCACCATTTTGGGATCCGAGCCCAGCAGGCGCGTGGTGTAAGTGCGAACCGCCAGATCGGCGTTGACGCCCTTTGGCGCATAATCGGTGACGAATTTCTGGGCCTCGGCGACGGTGAAACGGGACTGCATGGCGTGCCTCAGTACTTCTTTGTTTGGCCTACCGCTTTGCTGCTTTAGGCCTTGGGAAAAAGGCTCGTTAAGCCCTCGGGCGTGGCGGCGCAAGTGCCGCGTTCGGTGATGAAACCGGTCACCAGGCGGGCGGGGGTTACGTCAAAGCCGGGGTTGGCGGCCGGTGAGCCGGGGGCGGCAATTTCCACTGTCGCCAAAGTGCCATCCCTGGTGCGGCCGGTCATTTTCAGCACTTCATCGGAACTGCGTTCCTCGATGGGAATGTCGCGCCCTGACGCCATGGTCCAGTCCATGGTGGAACTGGGCAAAGCGACATAAAAAGGGACATTGTTATCGCGCGCCGCCAGCGCTTTTAAATATGTGCCGATCTTGTTGGCGACATCGCCATTGGCGGTGACACGGTCGGTGCCCACGATCACCATGTCCACCTGCCCGGCCTGCATGTAATGGCCGCCGGCATTGTCGGCCAGGATGGTGTGCGAAACGCCATGGCCGCCCAGTTCAAACGCGGTCAGCGAAGCGCCCTGGTTGCGGGGGCGGGTTTCATCGACCCAGACATGAAGATCAATGCCCGCGTCGTGCGCCAGATAGATCGGCGCCAAGGCGGTGCCGTAATCCACCGTCGCCAGCCAGCCGGCATTGCAATGGGTGAGGATGTTGA
>CAIXUE010000096.1 GCA_903922545.1 uncultured Alphaproteobacteria bacterium
CACTTGATCCGCATTATTGGCACATTTGGAACAAGACAAGACAAAGCTCGAGGCTTAGGCTCGAGGCATGAGCGCGATTTTGGATGCCCGCACCCTTCCCGCAGGCACCGTCCTGACGCCGGACCTGGCGATCATCGGGGGCGGCCCGGCCGGTATTTCGCTGGCGCTGGCGCTCCAGGACAGCGGCCACAGCATCCTGTTGCTGGAATCCGGTGGCATGAATTTCGATTCCAAAACCCAGGCACTTTACGCGGGCCGCGAGAGCGGCGTCGCCTTTACCGCCCTGGATGGGGGACGGCTTCGTTTTCTGGGCGGCAGCACCAACCATTGGGGCGGCTGGTGCCGGCCTCTGGATGCGATCGATTTCGAGGCGCGCGACTGGCTGCCCCATTCCGGCTGGCCGTTTGGGCCAAGCGAACTTGCGCCCTATTTTCCCAAAGCCCAGGCCATGGTCGAGGCTGGGCACTGGACCTATGACAGCACGCCTTCGGTGTTGGGCGATGAAAGCCCGGTGATGCCGCTGGGCGCTGGCGGTGTTTACACAAGCTGGTTTCAATTCTCGCGCACGCCCGGCGATATTCTGCCGACGCATTTTGGCACCCGCTACCAGAGCGATTTGAAAAAAGCCGAAAAAATAACGCCGCTTCTGCATGCCAATGTCACCGGTATCCGGCTTTCCAAAGACGGCGGCCATGTCGATCACCTGGATGTCGCCACCCTGAATGCGGCGGGTGGTGGCCCCGACAAGCAGTTCACCGTCAAGCCGCGCTATGTGGTTCTGGCGGTCGGCGGAATCGAAAATGCCCGTCTGCTGCTGGCGTCGAATGATGTGATGACGCCGGGCATCGGCAACCAGAATGACATGGTCGGGCGCTTCTTCGCGGATGAGCCGATCCCCCGCGATACCGCGACCCTGGTGGTGTTCGGCGGGGCGCTGCCCGCTTTCTATACCAACTTCACCACGCTTTCGAACGGCGCGATTGTGCGCGGCGCGATGGCGCCAACCGCTGCCTTCGCACACGGCGCCAAGGTCACCGGCTCCCTCACCACCGTGGATGATCCGGTGAAGCTGGATGCGGCGGGCGTGGCGGCCGTGGTGGCCACGGCGCAGGCGCTGGGCGTGGATGCGTCAGGCGCCAAGGCCTATTCGCTGGGCTGCGGGCTGGAGCTGGCGCCCGATCCTGAACGGCGGCTGACCTTAAGCGGCGCGCGCGATGCGCTGGGCATGCCACGGCTGAAACTGGCCATGACGGTGAGCGACGAGGATTTTGCGCGCTACCGGCGCACGCTTTCGGAACTGGGGCGGCAATTGCTGGCGGCCAAGACCGGCATGATCAAGCTGAATTACAGCCGGCGCGAAGAATGGGTGAAAGTGCTGGATTGGGGCAATCATCACATGGGTTCGACCCGGATGAGCGATGATCCCAAAACCGGCGTGGTGGACGCGCAGAGCAAAGTTTATGGCGTGGGCAATCTGTATGTGGCGGGAAGTTCGGTGTTCCCCACCTATGGCGCGTCCAATCCCACTTTGAATCTGGTGGCGCTGACGCTGCGGCTGGGCGAGCATTTGAAAAAGGCCATGGCATGAAGATTTCGCGGCGCACAGCGGGATTGGGTGCGGTTGCGGGGGTACTGGGCATTGCCGCCGCCGGATACCACCATATGTTTGGCGGCTGGTACCTGC
Source organism: uncultured Alphaproteobacteria bacterium (assembly GCA_903922545.1). The sequence continues at coordinate 1,685 of CAIXUE010000096.1, forward strand.
CCACCGCCTATGACGATCTTTTGCATCAGATCGTGGATCGCGGCTATGCGGCGCAGCTGGGTCAGGCTTTGCCGCACGCCGATGTTGCGCCGCTGGCGGCGAAACTGCGCCAACCGGGCTTTGCGCTTTCCGCGCGGGCCCGCGCCGATGCGGCGGCGGGACGGGTGACGGAAGCGGCGGGCTGGGTGGTGCCGGAAACGGTGGCCCTTTACGCGCAACTGGCGGCGGGCGTGGAGCGGTAAGAAGGTCAGCTGTTTCCAGCGTCAGCCGTAAGCAAAGTCCGGCTTACTCTGCCCGACTTCGATAATATAGCCGTCGGGATCGCGGATGTAGCAGCGTGTCTCGCCATATTTGTCCATCGGTTCGGTGATGAATTCGGCGCCGCGGCTTTTCCACAATTCATAACAGGCCTGAATATCGGCAACGCGGATATTCATAAAGCTGTCGATCCTATCGGGATCTGCAAGAGTGCTGAGCGTCACTGTGGGTTTGTCCGGCGTGGGTCCGCCGCCGACATTGACGATGAGCCAGGTGTTGGCGATCTGGATGTAGCCGGGGGCACCGCTGATGTCCCCCCGGGCTCAGAATGCGCCCGCCAAAGACCTTCTCGTAAAATTGCGCCGACCGTTCGATATCGGCGACGGTGATGAAATGCGCGACGGAGAAGCCTTCGCGCGGCGGCATTTCATAATTTTTCTGTTCGACCTGTACCATGGAGCCTCCGGTCAGTTGTTCGGGATTGCGCGCGCCGGGGTTGGCGATTTGATCGAAGTCGCCAGGAACACCACCGGCACTGTGCCTATATTTGCCCACATATGATTGGTGCCCTTGATGTTTAAAATGGTTGCCCCCGGACCATAAGCGGTGGGCGCGCCGCCTTTGCGTGCATCGGTCAGGGTACCGGAAATAATATGCACGATTTCGGGCGCGCCGGCATGGCTGTGCATGGCGCGGCCGGTGCCGGGCGCGATGGTGTAGAGATTTTGGGTGAAGCGATAAGTCTTCATCTGGGGAAATTCGTCCGTCAGATCGACATCCGCCAGGCTGACGGGCGGTGCGGCATTGGCGGGCACCATGCGCTCCCCACCCGGCGACGGCGTTTGGGCATGCGCCGCGCCGATCAGAGCGGCGGAAACAATCAGAAGACTTGTGATGGTGTTTTTCACCGGTTCCTCCCATGCAGAAGACGATGAGCCTAACACGCGGGCGTGAGCGCGTAAGCCTGGATTCCCGCTTTCGCGGGAATGACAAAGTCATTCATAGCGCAGGGCAGAGACCGGTTTGGCGCGGGCGGCGATGAAGGATTGCAGCGAGACCGTGGCCAGGGCGATAGCCAGCGCAAGCGCGCCAGCGGCGGCGAAGGTCCAGAGCGACAGCGTGATGCGGTAAGCAAAGCCGTTCAGCCAGACGTTCATGGCGTAATATGCGATGGGCCAGGCGATCAGATTGGCCCAGAGCACGGGCCGCGCAAATTCCCATGTCAAAAGCCGCACCACATCCGGCGTGGCGGCACCCATGGCCTTCCTGATACCGATTTCCTTTGTGCGGCGTTCGGCGGTGGAGATCGCCAGGCCCATCAGGCCCAACGCTGCCAGGAAAACGGCAATACCGCAGAAGATGGCCAGCGCCTGCGCCTGGCGCAACATGGAAAGATAGAGATTCTGGATATAGGCCTGAACGAAGAAGCGGTCGGCAAGGCCATTGGCCGCCGCCGCCCAGTCGCGGTCAATCGCGGCCAGTGTCACAGGCACATCGCGGCCGGTAAGCTTGAGATTGATGGCGCGGAAACTTTCGGGACTGTCGGTATAGATCACCGGGCCGATGGCTTGCGCGAGCGACGCACCATTGCGGCCGGCGTTCAACATAAAATCAGGAACCACGCCGATGATCTGGCGGGGCGGGGCGTTCATGGCGAAAGAAAGTGTTTGCCCCACGGCAGCCGCGGGTGACGCAAAGCCCAGGCGGCGGACCGCGGTTTCATTCACCAGCATGGTGCGTTCGGCAGGCGCGGCATCGGGGCGGAACAGCCGGCCGGCGATGGGCTTGATGCCATAAAGCTCCAGCAGGCCGGGCTGGGCGCCGATGACTTCGGCCGGCAGAGTGCTGCCGTTTTTCAGCCGGAGCATGGTGATCACATTGTAACCGGAGAGAAGATTGCCGCAGTAGGCGCCGCGCACCCCGGGCAGTGCGCGCAAATTGTTCATCAGCGCGTCCTTGCAGGGGGCGCCGATACGGTCCAGCCCACGCAGCACCAGCATCTGGCCGGTATCCACACGCAAGGCGTCGCTGGTGGCGTAATCGCGCTGGCGGAAAACGGTGATGGCGGCGATGCAAAGGGTGATCAGGATGGCGAACTGCGCCGTGACCAGAACGCGGCGCAGGCGATTGGAACCGCCGGTGAACAGCCCCTGCCCTTTGAGAACAGCAGCGGGCCGGAAAGCGGACAGCACAAAGGCGGGATAAAGACCGGCGGATATGCCCAGCGCCAGGGTGCCCAGGAGAATGGCAACGGCCAGCGCGGGATCGCGCCAATAATCAAAAGCGCCGCCCGATTGCAGGACGGCGTTGACGTAAGGCAAGAGAATTTCGCTCAGCGCGACGGCGATGGCGGCGGCGATCAACACAAGAACAAGAGATTCACCCAGGAACTGTATGATCAGGGCAGGCTTGCCCGCGCCCGAGACTTTGCGGATGCCCACTTCCAGGGCGCGGCGCGCGGAACGGGCGGTGGAAAGATTGACGAAGTTGCTGGCGGCGATGAACAGGATCAGCGCGGCGGTCAAGGCCGCCACATTGAGCAGGCCGTGAATGCCGGGATTGAAGTCGGGAAAAAGATGCATCTGATCCAACCGGATCAGGCGCGCTTCATTGGTTTGCAGGGCATTTCTGGGGATGTTGTCCGCAAGGAAAGTGGGCAGCGCGGCCTGCAACGGATCAGGCGATGCGCCGGGCGCAAGCTGAACAAAAGTTTCGCCCAGATTGTACATCACGATGCCGTTTGCGCCGATGGCGGTGCCCGCAAGCCGCGCCGAAGTTGAGAACGGCGCCAGACCCGAGATGAAAATTCCGGTATCGATATCGGTGCCATTGACCGGCAGATCACGGATCACGGCGGCGACGATCATGGGATGCGTACCGCCGGGCAGCAGGGGCGGTGGGGCGCTGCCCGCGCCAAGGCCCAGCAGCGCCGGCTCGGGGTCGGTGATGACCTCAAGGCTCTGCCCCACCACATCATCGCGGCCGAAATATTTGCGCGCCATGGCCTGGGTGAGGACAAGATTTCCGGGGCGGGCCAGCGCGTGTTTGAGGTCGCCCGCATAAACGGGCAGCGGCATCACGGCAAAGAAATTGACGTCGGCCCAGGCGATTTTCTCAACCGCTTCGACATCGCCATGGCGCAGGCGGACATGGTCGCCGCTGAAAAGGCGCGTGGTGGCCTGAACCTGCGGAAATTTGAGTTTGAGCAGCGCGGCGAAGGCTGGATGGGTGTTGACGCCAAAATGCGCGGGCCGGCCGGAGACGGTGGTTTTGGTGGAGAAGAGATAGATCTGCCGGTGACCGGGGATGAAATGCTCAAAAGTCAGCTGGCCTCGGATCATCAAGCCGATCAGCAAGGCGGCGGTGATGCCGATGGAAAGACCCAGGATGCTGATGGCGGCATGGAGCTTGCCCCGGGCCAGATTGCGCAAGGCGGCGGCGAGAATATTGCGAAACATCAGGCCCCTCCCCGTGACGCTCGGCGCGCCGGACGGCAAATGGTAGCGCTGATTCAGGCTGGGGAGAAATGAAGCTGGGCCAGGCGTTTAAGCGAAGTTTGACGGCGAGAAATTTCAAAAAGTGTCCGGAAATGGACACCGGCATCTTGCAAATTCGTTTTGAAAAGCGCTCCGATTGCTACAGCTTGCGCTATACTTCGATAGGAAGCGTCGCGATTAAGTTGTGCCCCGCTTTGCAGATTAAAACGCCCCCCACTTTAAAGAGGCTGCGATGATTTTAAAAAAAGCAACCATTGCAAACTATCTCTCCATCACTGGATCGATTGAATTCGACTTAGATAATCGCGCAACGATCCTTCTAGGCGCCAACGATCACGGCAAATCAAATATATTGAAAGCACTGTGCTGCCTAGCGGCGGCTGCAGAAGGAATCGATCTTCCAGTCGACCTTCGAGGCCAAATTGCAGCAAAGTGGGAAGAATCTAAGGATGTTGAAGGAATAACTCGCGGAAAATGGTTTAAAGATACAGCCAAGAGCTTTCTCGATGGAGAGGAAGCGTCAAAGGTTGCTTTGGCCAGAACCTATGCGTTTCGATGCAGGGAAAAAAATGGCACTCCGATTGAAGGAATAGATCGAGAAGTCGCATTGGCGCTCTGCAATAGCATTGCAAAGGAATTGGCGCTGCCCAGTATCAAAGCCAAAGAGATTATCGAGGCTTAGCGGCGGCGGGACAAAATCGCTACCGCTCGATCATCGGGAACGGAATAGAACGAGATGACTAAGCAACAAGAGATAGATGAAAAACACCTCGAGTGGCTAGTGGAGAACCGAAGTAAAAACTCAGGCCACTTCTATGGCACTTTTAAAAACTATTATTGCACAAGAAAAAAATTAGAAAAAAGTCGTCACTACAGCACTGCTCAAGAACTTCTCGGCGTTGCATTTTCGTTGTGGCCAAGTGTTTTTTTAGCAGACAAGAGCGGAGAGCCCGGAAGCTCTTTGAAAGACGCGAAAACTTTCCTAGCCACGATGCTGAGGGATAACGCGATAACTTATTCTCAAGACAGAATGAATAATAATTGGAGTTTCAATTTTTATATCACGGTCGCTAAGAATCATCTTGAAGCACTGAATAAAAAATTCCCTGGCATTTTCGCGGATGGACTTAAAGTTCGTGAATCGCGCGCGCGATGGGAACATTTGCAAGCGGCATTTGAAGCTGGCGTTACACAGTTTGGCGAGGTGCTTACTCAGACCAAGTAAACTCAAAAACCGCTACCCGGCTGTTATTTTTTGGCGCTGTTACCTGCCAATATACACCGGCGCCCGGTTCTGGGCTTCGGCGTCGCGGCCTTCCTGGAAATCGCGGGTGGCGTAGAGCGCGTTGTATTGCTTGCCCATGGCGGCGAAAGCGGTGGGCTCGCCGCTGTCGATCGCCAGATGGGCCGAGGCCAGCGTCGCCTTGATGCCAAGCGGGCCGCAGGCGGCGACTTTTTCGGCGATGCGAATGGCGGCCTGGAGCGTGGCGGCGCTTGCAAACCAGCTGTGGGACGCTGAAGACCGGTTACTTTACCGTCTTCTTTTTGCGGAGCGCATAAGCGTCCCGCCATTTGGCGCGGTTGCGCGCGATAACCTGGCGATAGTGCCGCTGCCGCTGCATCATATCGCGCACATTGTCCTGTTCTGTTCCCGGCTCCAGATGATTGGGGTTCATGCAGAGCCGGTTGTCGCAGGTATGCCGGAGCACAACGCCCTTGGGCAGCGGCCCCTTTAATGTTTTGTAGAAATCCTGGTATGGAGCCTCAGCAGGGCTGTCATTTTCCGCATCGCTTTTTTGCGCGCGTTGCAGGTGTTTCAAGGGGCGCCACTCCCAACATTCATCCGGCGCATAACGGACGCCATGAAAACGCGCCTGCATCTTGGGCGGCAAATCTTCCCAGCGGACCAGTTCGCCGGCGGACCGCTGCATGGCATGGACGCGTTTGCGAACCGCTGCCTGGTGCGCGCGGCGGGCAATTTTGGCCTGGACCCACAGATTGTCGATTTCGTCTTCGGTCGCCGCTGCGATGAAAAGCGTATTGGGTTCCAGTTTTTCCAATCGCGCCTGTTCATGGCTCATCCTGCGGCCCCGCGCGGGAACAACCAGACGCGTCAGTTTCATATCCGCGACAGCGCCGGGCGGATAATCAAACGCCGCGACGCTCAATTCCAATGTTTCGCGGATATCGGATGCGCTTGTGCGCAGCGACTGCTGTTTGCCGGCCATGAAGGCGTAAATACGCAAAGATCCGGCGTCCGGCTGGTTTCTCACTTCCCGATATAAATCGGCGGGCGGTTCTGGGCTTCGGCGTCGCGGCCTTCCTGAAAATCGCGGGTGCCATAAAGCGCGTTATATTGCTTGCCCATGGCGGCGAAGGCGGTGGGCTCGCCGCTGTCGATCGCCAGATGCGCCGAGGCCAGCGTGGCCTTGATGCCCAAGGGCCCGCAGGCGGCGACTTTTTCGGCGATGCGGATGGCGGTCTGGAGAGCGGCGTCTTTGTTGGGGGCGATCTCCTGCACCTCGCCCATACGCAGCGCCTCCTCAGCGCCCCAATGATCGCCGGTCAGCATGTAGCGCATGGCGTTGCCCCAGCCCACTTCGCGCGGGAAGCGGACGGTGGCGCCGCCGCCGGGAAAACGGCCATGGGTGTTTTCATCCTGGCCGAAGCGCACATCGGCGGAACAGATGCGGATATCGGCCGCCAGATGCAGTTCATGGGCGGCGTTCCAGGTGTCGCCATGGGTGACCACGATCATGGGCTTGGTCATGCGTTTGGCGGAATTGGTGCCGGTATAGCTGACCAGATCTTCGGGCGGGGGTGTGGGCGCGCCCTGTGCCATGGTGGCCTTGTGGGCATCGACATCAATGCCGCGGGAGAAATTGTCGCATGGCCGAACAGGATGGCGCAGCGCAGGGAATCGTCATGCTCATAACCGGTGAAAGCGAGCGCCAGGGCATGGGTGGTGTCGGGATCGAAGCGGTTAAAGACTTCCGGACGGTTGATGCCGATCAAGACGATAGGGCCGCGCCGTTCGACCGTGGCGCGGACATTGGGCGAAAGCGGCACATCGGCCAGCCTGGTGGCCGGGGCGGGTTGGGCGGCGGCTTGCGTGGCCGCACTGGTAGCCGCGCTGGCCACACCGGCCATGACCATGGCGCCTTTGAGAAGAGTGCGGCGCTCAAGAGAAAAGTCTTCCGAAGAATTATCCGGCTTGTTGATCGTCACGGGCGCGTCCTTCCGGTTTCTGGTGCTGGCGGCTTTGTGCCAGCCCACCTATGTTGCCTCATATGTTAAGTGGGGTTATCTGAAATTGCTTGCCTAAGCAAGCAATTCTGCCCTGCAGGAATTGCGCATCTCAAGGAGACTGTCATGAAAAACCGCTTTGCCGCCCTTTTGTGCGCCGCCGCGCTGTGCCTTCCCGCCGCCGCGCAGGCGCAGATGAAAACTGCCCCTCACCCCATCACCGGCGCGCCGGCCATTACCGACGCGCCCGGGCGGGGCGAGATCGACACGGTGCATACCGCGGCGATGCCGTCGATGTTCGATCTGGACGCCCAGCCGAAGGAGCAGATTTCGCCGTTGATCCAGCGGCAATATCTTTCGGGCAGCCAATCCACCCTGACCAAATGGACGGTGAAGGCGGGCGGGGTTTTTCCGCTGCATCATCACGCCAATGAGCAGATGACCTGGCTGACCAAGGGACGCTGCGAGATGTATTCGCAAGGCAGGAAATTCGTGCTGACGCCCGGCAGCGTGGTGATTGTGCCGCCCAATGTGCCGCATGAGCTGACCTGCAGCGAGGACAGCATTGATATCGATTTCTTCGCGCCGCAAAGACAAGATTGGATGGATGGTGTTCCGTCGGTGGCGGCGCAGCCCTCCAAGTAGATCAGTCTGAGTCATCTATTTCGCTGATCAGCGCGCGTTTCACCTGGATGGCCCGCACTCCGGCGGGCCATGACAATAAATATTAGCGGCAGGACTGGATGGATGGCGTACCCTCAGTAGCGGCGCAGCCGAGCAAATAATTCTACTTCACTTCCACCAGCATGGCGTGGATGGCGCCATCCTGCGCGGTGATGGTGCGGGATTTGCCGGCGGGCAGGAAAATGGCCTGGCCGCTGTCGTAATGCTGCACCCTGGCCGGGCCGCCATCTTCGGCGATGGACAGATCGCCGCCTTCGGCAAAAGCGATGAACATGTCGCGGGTGTTAAAGGACGCGGCGCCGGGACGGGCCGACCAGGCGCAATCCCAGATAATCACCTTGTCATTGTCCACCACCTTGGTTTGCACGGGCGCGTATTTGTTGGCCGGCAGGCTGGTGGTGTTGGCGGCTTCGGGAACGGATTTTTCCTTGATATCGATCACCACCGTGTGGCGGCCCGGATCGGTGACGGTCATTTCCGCATGGGTGAGGTCTTTGGGCAGGTACCACATGTGATCCTTGATCACCGGGCCGGGCGGGCCCCAATTGGCGTCGCCCTGACGCTTGGTCACAACCGCGGCGGTGTTGAGATCCAGCCCCGCGAAGAAGTAGCGGTGGCGGTGCATCGCAGCTGGGACGTCTTTTGTATAGACGACATTGTAGGCCGCGCCGCGGTCATTTTCGACCAGAAGGGTGGCGCCGGGGCGCGGCCAGCCGGGTGGCAAATCGTCAGTCGCGGGCTGGGCCTGGGCAATCG
>CAIXUE010000097.1 GCA_903922545.1 uncultured Alphaproteobacteria bacterium
CTCTTCATCTGCGGCGGCGCCTTTGCCGGCCTGGACAAGATCATCTCGGCCCGCACCTCGGGCACCTCGATGGGTTTTGGCGCCAACGTGAAATCCGCCGACGAACGCGGCACGGGCGAAATCCTGCGCGAGATCGAGCCGGAAGATCTGCTGAAGTTCGGCCTGATCCCCGAATTCATCGGCCGTCTGCCGGTGCTGGCCACCTTGGGCGATCTGCAGGAAACCGCCCTGATCGAAATTCTGACCCGTCCGAAGAACGCGCTGGCCAAGCAGTATCAGCGCATGTTCGAGATGGAAGGCGTCAAGCTGCGTTTCCAGGAAGAGGCGCTGCACTCCATTTCCAAGCGGGCGATCCAGAGAAGGACCGGCGCGCGCGGTTTGCGCTCCATCCTGGAAGGCATCCTGCTGGAGACGATGTTCGAGCTTCCCACTCTCAACGGGGTGCAGGAAGTTGTCATCACCGCTGATGTGGTCGATGGTAAGGCGAGGCCGCTTTATACCTATTCGGATAAAGGCCAACCCCGCGAACAGACGGCTTCTTAAGCGTCTTCCGCGCCACGTTCGGGCCAAAAACGCAAAGTTCCACACCGGTTTTTCTCTGTTCCGTGGGAACTTAAGGCCTGTGACGGCTATCCTGTCTTGAAACCACCGAACAGCGGCCCCAATTTATCTAGTCCAGAGTCGGCATGTCGAAGGCCGCCTCCTTCACCAAAGCCGGCGGGCTGCCGGCAGGAGCACCTATATGGCGGATGACGCCACCAAGATTGAGACCCCCAACACCGACAGCGCCCCGGTTCTGCCGCTGCGCGACATTGTCGTGTTTCCCCACATGATCGTTCCGCTTTTTGTCTGCCGCGAAAAGTCCGTGCGCGCGCTGGAAGAAGTGATGAACCAGGAAAAACAGATTCTGCTGCTGACCCAGAAAGTCGCGGCGGAAGACGATCCCACGGCCGACGGTTTGCACACCATCGGCACTCTGGCCACGGTGCTGCAACTGCTGAAGCTGCCCGACCAGACCGTGCGCGTGCTGGTGGAAGGCAAGGGACGCGCCCGCGTCACCGGCTTTACCGACCGCACCGATTTCTTCCAGGCCAATATCGAGAAGATCGCCGAAGACACCCCGCCGGCGCGCGAGGCCGAGCCTTTGCTGCGCACGGTCAAGACCAACTTTGAGCAGTACATCAAGCTCAACAAGAAAATTCCGTCCGAGACGCTGGCGGCGGTCGCCCAGATTGAAGAGCCGGCGCGGCTGGCCGATACGGTTGCGGCGCATCTGTCGGTGAAAATTTCCGACCGTCAGTCGCTGCTCGAGACTCTGTCCACCACCGAGCGGCTGGAAAAAGTTCTCCAGCTGATCGAGGCGGAAATCGGCGTGCTGCAGGTCGAGCGCAAGATCCGTTCGCGGGTCAAGCGCCAGATGGAAAAGACCCAGCGCGAATATTACCTAAACGAACAGTTGAAGGCGATCCAGAAGGAACTCGGCGAAGGCGAAGAAGGCCGCGACGAGATGAACGAGCTGGAAGAACGCATCCGCAAGACCAAGCTGTCGAAGGAAGCGCGCGAAAAGGCGCAGGCCGAAGTCAAGAAACTGCGTTCCATGTCACCC
>CAIXUE010000098.1 GCA_903922545.1 uncultured Alphaproteobacteria bacterium
GTCTGGAAAGGCGGGACAAACCATCAGCCCGAATGGATGCTGCTGATCAAAACCCGTAGCTGTCTGTTCGACAGCGTGACCACCCGGCTGGCGGAAATCCATCCCTATGAAGTGCCGGAAATCGTGGCCACGCCCTTTGTCGCGGGATTGGCCGGCTATTTCGGCTGGATCGCGGAAAACACCCGGCCGGACTGAATCATCCCGCCTGCATCATTTTGCCGGTACGGGCTTTTCGGCTTCCAGCATGCAGGCCATATGCTGGGGCGATCCGGGATCGCCCGCCTGGTCGCATTTCTGGCGCACATCGCGCTCCTGAATTTCGGTGCGGTAATGCACTGCGTCTGCCTGCTCGCGGGTCAGGTTTTGCGGCGACACGCACCCGCATAACAGCAGGCCGCTGACAAGGATTCCGGTCAGGCGCATTGTGATCGCCATAAATATTATCTGAAGACAAACTGCGACAATTGAAAAGCCGCATCACGGCGCAATCTGACCGCTCCTGCCCAGCGTTATGTTTCTGTATAAAACATGACAGACGAGAAATCTATCCGCCGTCAGCGCTGGTTTCGATACAGCTTCACTTGCGCCATATCCGCGCCACCATTGATGCTCGAAAGCTTGTGCAGGATGCGGTAACCGTCAGGCTTGGCTTTCCAGCCGCCTTCATACAGGGCGCCTTCGCCCATATTGACAACCTGGTAGCCCAACGGACTGCCATTGGCATCGACCTGGCCTTCATAGCCATAGACCGTCGCCCCCAATTCCTTGCGCGGCGACTGGCGCGCATAGCCGCGCACACCGGCCCGCGCCTTGGCCATCGCGTCCTGGGCTTTGGCCTGCGCATCACGCGCCTGCGCCAGATTCGCCTGGGCCGCATCGGCGTGAACCTGCGCCTGTTTGGCGGCGGCATCGGCCTCAGCAATCGCTGCCACCGCTTCCGGCTTCAGGCTGCCGCCGAAGCGGATCCAGCGCGCCAGGGTATCGCCATGTTCATATTCCACCCAGGCCATGCCCACGACGGCGATAACAATCAGGGCTTGTAGGGCTTTCCAGACTATATTCATGCGGAAAATCCATAAGAGAAATTGAAGCGGGAAAATATCGCGGCCGTCAAATTAACCGGGGCCAGCCATCCGCGCCAAGGATCGGGTTACAGGTTGACCATACCCTCGATCAGGATCGATGTCTGGCCGCCGATCCAGGCGGTATCCGAAGCCTGGTCATAACGGATCGAAACCCGGCCCTTACGGCCGATAACGGTGCCTTGCGCCACCATGACCGGCCCCTGCCAGCCGCCTGTGCCATATTTCCATTTCGCGATGGCCGCGTTCAGCGAGCCAGTGATGGGGTCTTCACTCATCCCGCTCGACGGACCCAGCATGCGCACTTCGTAATCACATTCCGAACCGGGTGGATGCGCCCCGATCAGGCCGACACCCACAAACTGCGGATAGCGAATTTTGGAAGAATCCGCCGCCAGCACATCGGCGGCGCTGGCCAGTTCCAGCACCTGCCAGACCGGCCCATTCGACAACAGCGCCGTTTGCAGAATGCGCTCGGACGAAAGGCCAAGCGCAGACACAATGGTCCTCAGCTTGTCGTCCGGCAAAGATTCAACACTGGTCCTGGGCGCCGCGAAAGCCGGCACACCGCCGCTGATGTCTATATCGATGATGCCGACGCCGCACTCCTGCCGGACTATGCCGTGCGTTTTCGGTTTGCCACCCGCATGCAGCCAGGACGCACAACTGCCCAGGGTCGGATGCCCGGCGAACAACATTTCTCGCGTGGGGGTGAAGATGCGTACTTTGTAATCCGCCTGCGGATCGGTGGGCGGCAAAAGAAAAGTCGTCTCCGCCAGATTGGTCCA
>CAIXUE010000099.1 GCA_903922545.1 uncultured Alphaproteobacteria bacterium
ATTTCCCATTTCATATAGGCGCTCATCCAGGCCGGCTCCATGACGCCGGCGTAATAGGCCAGCCACGAAACATAAGCGCCGCGATTGGCGTCGCCCACCACGGGGCCAAGCCCGTTCTGGGGAAATTTATCGGTCAGATAAAGCGCAATGGCGGTGGATTCCCACACCAGCACATCACCGTCCTTCAGCGCCGGCGATTTTCCATGCGGATGGGGATTTTCCGGGTCCACGCCTCCGCTGCCGTCCGGGCGGCGGATATTGGCGATGCGGTGAATTTCATACGGCGTGCCCAACTCTTCCAGCAGGAAGATGAAGCGCGAGGAACGGGTGCGGGGATGGTGATAAAGTGTAATCATAAGGGGAAGGCTAGATATTGTTGCGCTTCACCGCAAGCGCATGCAGCCGCAGCGCGCTGGCCAGGGGATTTGGGCCCCGCGTCAGGTCAATCCGCGCCACCAGCGCCGCCAGGCTTTGGCCGGTGGCCTCGGCTTCGCCGTCCAGAACCGCCCAGAATTCTTCTTCCAGCGCTACCGAGGTGCGATGCCCCGACAAAGAAAAGGAACGCTTCTTCAAGCTCATCGGATGGCCCGGAAATTGAGGATGGCAAGCTGTTTGGCCAGTTTGGCTGCGCCGGGCCTGGGCGGCATCAGCACGCGTGGTTTTTTCAGTTTCGTGACAGCGCCAGCCGCGATAACGGCATTGCGGTCCGCCCAGCCATCGGTATCGAGCAGCCGCACCTTGCCCCACAGCTTGCGCAAGGCGCGCACCAGATTGTCGGGCGTGCGGTCTTCGTCATCTTCCACAATCACATTCATCAGGAACAGCGAGCCGCGCGGTTTCAGCCGTGATTTCGCCAGTTCGAAAAACGCTGTCCGCTTGAATTTGGCCGGCATGCCGTTTTTGCCGAAAGCGTCCAGCACCAGCGCGTCATAACGGTGGCGGGTCTTGCGCAAGAACGCCATCCCGTCCGCGACATGACAGGGCACATCCGCCGGCATGCGAAAATAATCCCGCGCGATATCGAATGACATTTTGTGCAGATCCACCACCGTCACCTTGATGCCCTGCCGCTGCAGCATGGTGGCCAGCGTGCCGCCGCCGCAGCCGATCATCAGCACGTCCTTGCATTTGGCCTGGCGCAGGAAAGCGTACATGGCATGGATATAATCGGCGGTGCTGACGCCATGCTTGTCGCTGGCGCTCTGGTGATATTCTTTTTGCCAATAGGAAACATGGCCGCTGCGATTATCCTGAACAATGATGTGGCCCGGCGCCGGTATGCTGCGCATCACAACGGCTTTTGGGTCATTGCTGACCCTGTTGCGGTGCTTGCGCGGCTGGCGCGCGGGTGGGCACCGGCATCAAAAGCGCGGCTATGGCCAGGATCGCGGCGGCCACAAAGCGGGCAGGGCGCAGCCATTTTTTCTCCGCCTGTTTCCAGAACAGCGGACAGGTCAGCGCCGCCGCGGCAAGCAGACAGGCAAGGGTTGTGAATGTCGTCCAGTAAGGCGCCTGCACAGCTACCCAGCCTGCGAAAGCCGCAAACGCCAGCAACAAGGCCGTGACGATCCAGGAAATCATAGGGGCCCGCTATTTCGGCGCGATCATGTCTTCCGGCCGCACCGCGGCGTCGAATTCCGCTTCGCTGACATAGCCGCCCTTGACCGCTTCTTCCTTCAGGGTGGTGCCGTTCTTGTGCGCGGTCTTGGCGATCTTGGCGGCATTGTCATAGCCGATCTTGGGCGCCAGCGCCGTCACCAGCATCAGCGAGCGGTTCAGGCCCGCGCTGATATTGTCCAGCCGCGGCTCAATTCCCACCACGCAATTGTCCGTGAAACTGATCGCCGCATCGGCCATCAGCCGCACGCTTTGCAGGAAATTGTACGCCATCACGGGATTGTAAACGTTCAATTCGAAATGGCCCTGGCTGTCGGCAAAGGTCAGCGCCGCATTGTTGCCGAAGATCTGGACACAGACCTGGGTCATCGCCTCGCACTGGGTAGGATTGACCTTGCCCGGCATGATCGAAGAGCCCGGCTCATTCTCGGGCAGCGAAAGTTCGCCCAGGCCCGAACGCGGCCCTGATCCCAAAAGCCTTATGTCATTGGCGATCTTGAACAGGCTGGCCGCCACTGTGTTGATGGCGCCATGGGAAAACACCATGGCGTCATGGGCCGCCAGGGCTTCGAATTTGTTGGGTGCGGTGGTAAACATCATGCCGGTGATGCGCGCGATGTGTTCGGCCACCATTTTGTCAAAACCGATGGGCGCATTCAGGCCGGTGCCAACCGCTGTGCCGCCCTGCGCCAGCTGCATCAGCTTGGGCATGGTCTGGCCAATGCGCTCAATGCCGTTGGCGATCTGCTGGGCATAGCCGGAAAATTCCTGGCCCAGTGTCACGGGTGTGGCGTCCTGAGTATGGGTGCGGCCGATCTTGATGATGTCTTTCCAGGCTTCGACTTTGACCACCAGCGCCTTGTGCAAATGATGCAGCGCCGGGATCAGCCGTTTTTCGATTTCCTCGGCGGCGGCGATATGCATGGCCGTGGGATAGGTGTCGTTAGACGACTGGCTCATATTGACGTGATCGTTGGGATGGACGGGC
>CAIXUE010000100.1 GCA_903922545.1 uncultured Alphaproteobacteria bacterium
CTTGGAGGCCAGCAGGCGCAGGCTACTTAAGGGGAAATTGCGTTCCTCCAGGCAGCGGACCAGCTCGATGCCGACCGCGCCGGTGGCGCCGACGACCGCGACGCGGGGATTCGATAAAGTCTGGTAACTGGCGCTCATAATTCACTCCAATATTGCGGGTGAGGCGGGCGCCAGACAACAAAAAGGCCCCGTCCGACACCGGCGGGGCCTGTTTGGTTCGTTCTGCCTGGCTTCAGCCGAACGACTCCGCGCAAGCCCCACCGGTGGTGGTCTTGGTCGTCATCGTTTTTTTGGTCAGAAAGCTGGACATGGGCGCTCCTCCTAATGGCCGCGTCAGCGATTGTAAAGCGCGCTGAGCGGTTACGAGACCGCTTTTCGCGCCGGTCAGATTGGATTAACCTTGGCGACGATGTCGAAAGATGCCGCGCAAAGACCGGCACGATGACGAACACGCTTCGGGGAGGAAGCCAATGCTCGACCTTGTGATCAAAGGTGGCGTTGTCGTTGACGGTACGGGCGCGCCGCGGCGGAATGCCGATGTCGGTGTCCGGGACGGCCGCATTGTGACGGTGGGCACCGTGACCGAAGCGTCACGCGAAACCATCGATGCCGGCGGGCGGATCGTGGCACCGGGCTTTATCGACGTCCACACCCATTATGACGCCCAGGTTTTCTGGGACCATAGCCTCAGCCCCTCCTCCTATCACGGCGTTACAACCGTGGTCGGGGGCAATTGCGGCTTCTCGATCGCGCCGCTGAGCGGGCGGGCGGAGGACAGCCACTATCTGCTGCATATGCTGGCCCGCGTCGAAGGAATGCCGGTCGAAAGTCTCGAACAAGGCGTCCCCTGGGACTGGACCTCGTTCGGCGAGTATCTGAGCCGTCTCGACGGCAAGCTCGGCCTGATAGGGGTCGGCTGTCGTGAGACAGGCAGCTGCGGCCGCGGTTGTCCCCTCTATGGCAGGAGTAACGGTTACATACCGTGAACTGTCCTTGCCAGCCGACTGAGCCCTGAGAATGGCAAGCTGACGCCGAAAACTCCTCTCCCAGGCCAAGTACTGCCCCAGGAAAGCTGACCTTTTAACCACAGGTTCTTGCGGAGCCAGAAGTCCATCTATGCAGGACTCGATCTCAAGGTAATCCTCGGGATCGAGAGAGTACCTGCATCTTCCCAGAAATTCAGCCTCACTCAAGGGAGGAGCGGCGCCGAAGAGGAAGCCTGGCAAGGTCGCGGCGAAATACCAATACCGCATCAGACCCGCTCGAGCTTTTCAGCCGCCTTATTGAGACTGGCGGCCAGGGCTTCTCCAACGCGGGCGGAGAGGATAGAGGCAACTGCCTGGGCGGAGAAATCATAGTGCACGGCCGAGCCCTCGAAAACGATCCTGAACCCGGCATCTATCCCGGAAAAAGGTTGAAATTCAACACCACGTCCAAGCTCCTTGGCGAGCCTTCCAGCAAGAGCCCCATCGATCGCCTTCAGGCTTTTCTCGGGCAAAAGGATAGTCAGGCCACCCTTCGCCTCGCTCGCCATTGTCTTGAGAAGCTCGGGAAGGCAGGAGGCGAGAAAGACCGAGTCGAATACCTGGGAGACTTCCGCCCTGACCACTTCCTCCATGAAGGCTTGAACCTTCTGACGAAGTGAGAGTATGGCGTCCCTCGATGCCTGTAACAACGCCAATGCAGAGGCCTTCTCCATGGAGGCTATTCGCGTTTCCGCATCGGCTTCCCTGGCCTTGGCCCGGCCCTC
>CAIXUE010000101.1 GCA_903922545.1 uncultured Alphaproteobacteria bacterium
AACCATCAACGCCGCCGAAACCTGCCGCTGCGCCTGCGCGAATTCCGCCGACAGCCGGTCACGCGGTCCCGGCGGCAAGGCAATCTCATCCGTCACCCGCCCGGGGCGCGGGCGCATCACCAGCACCCGGTCCGACAAATAGGCGCTTTCCATCACACTGTGGGTGACGAAAATCACCGTGATGCCGTCTTCCCGCGCCAGCGCCAGCAGATCGTCATTCAATCGCGCGCGGGTGATTTCATCCAGCGCCGCGAAGGGCTCGTCCATCAAAAGCAATTTTGGTTTGGCCGCCAAAGCGCGGGCGATGGAAACCCGCATCTTCATGCCCCCTGACAATTCGCGCGGGAAGGCCTGTTCAAAACCGTTTAGCCCCAGCCGCGCCAGCGCCGCCGCCGCGCGCGCCTCCGCTTCGCCCTGCGGCACATGTTTCAAATCCAGCGGCAATCGCGCGTTTGTCAGCGCATCCGCCCAGGGCATCAATGTCGGTTCCTGAAAAACAAAACCCATCTCCGGCCGCGCCCCAGCCCATTTTATTTCACCGCTATCAGGCGCAATCAGTCCGGCAATCAGGCGCAAGGCGGTGGATTTGCCGCAGCCGCTGGGCCCAAGCAGGGAAACAAACTCGCCCTCCCGCACGTCAAAGCTCAAACCCGCCAGCGCCTGCGTACCGGCGGCAAAGCGCTTGCCCACCTGCGAGAGGCTGAGCAGGCTCATTTGAAATTCTGGAACGTGTGGCGCTGAAAGCGCAGATCATAGACTTTGGAAATATCCATGCCCCTGGGATACAGCCCCTGCGCCGCCATGGTCTGGTAAAAATCACTCCAGCGTTTTTCCGTCATCGCGCCCATGCCATAGGCCGGCGCGTCGCCGCCGCTCACCAATTGATACTGTTTCATCTTGACGATGGACTGGTTGATGATCGCGTCCGTCATGTCGGGATTGTCGCGCTTGATTAATTTATTTGCCGGCGCCGGATCGCCGTTCAGGTAATCAAACCAGCCGCGCTTGGTGGCGTCATAAAATTCCTGCACCGCCTTCGGGTTCGTATCCAGCCATTTCTGCGGCACCAGCACCATGTTGGCGTAACCGGGATAGCCCGCATCCGACAACAGAAAAACCTTGGGCGTGAAATGACCCTGTTGCGCAATCGTATAAGGCTCGCTGGTCAGATAGCCCTCCACGATGGCGTTGGGGTCCACCAGGAATGGCGCCAGGTTGTTGGTGTATTTGCGGATCTGCGTATCCTGAAATCCGAATTTTGCGCGCAGCCAGGGCCAGAAGCTGGTCATGGTGGCCGACGAAATCAGCACTGGCTTGCCTTTCATCTCCGCCAGCGAATTCAGGTCATGGCGCGGGTGCGCAATCAGCACCTGCGGGTCTTTCTGGAACACCGCCATCACGGCGCGCAGCGGCACATGCTGCTGCGCCAGATTCATCACCACGAAGGCGTTGGAGCCGATGCCGAAATCCGCCGCCCCGCCCGCCAGCAATTGCGGCACATTCACATCCGGCCCGCCTTCACGGACGGTCACATCCAGGCCGAACTTGGCGTAAAGCCCTTCCGCCACGGCTTCATAAAAGCCGCCATGCTCGGCCTGCGCCTTCCAGTCGGTGACGAAGGTAATGTGGGTAAGGGGCGCGGCCGCAAACGCCGGTGTCGCAAACAAAAACAGCAAAGCGGCCAGCAGCTTTTTCATGCCGCTTTATATCACGAGATTAATTCCCGTCGCGGTCCGGCTCGCGGCTGCGCAGGGGCGGGCGGGAAGGCGGCGGGCTGTCCTGCTCGTCATCGCCAAACAACCAGCCCAATATGCCGCCGCCATGGCCGCGCTGCTGTGGGGGCGGTGGCGCGTCATCCGATGGGCCTACCGGCTGGGCCTGGGCTACCGCGCCATTGGCATTGCCGCCGGCTTCATCATCCACCGGCGCATGGCTGTCGCTGCTGCCGCCGCCGAACAGGGCGTCCAGCAAGCCCGGTTCATTGGCGGGCTGGGGCGCTGAACGCTCCAGCGGTTTCAGCGGCAACCCCTTCTCCGCCGTGCGCATCACGCTCTTCCAGATCATGGCGGGCAGGGTGCCGCCGGTCACGCCGCGGGTGGCGCTGTTGTCGTCATTGCCCACCCACACACCGGCGACATAGTCGGTGGTGAAACCCACAAACCAGGCGTCCTGCGAATTCTGCGTCGTGCCGGTTTTGCCTGCCGCTTCGCGCGGCGCCAGCGAGGCGCTGCCGCCCGTGCCGGTGGCGATCACATTCCACATCATCGCCAGCATGTCGCGGTCCACCGATGCGGCAATCACCTGCGGCGCCACCGGCGCTTTGCGCAGGTAAAGCTGCTTGCCATCGGCCTGATCCACTTGCGTCACCAGATAAGGCGTGACGCGATAGCCGCCATTGGCGAAGGCGGCATAGGCGCCGGTCAGTTCCAGCGGCGTCAGCTCACTGGTGCCCAGCGCCAGTGACGGCGTGGGCGTCAGCGGCGAGGTGATGCCCAGCCGCCGCGCCGCGCCGATCACTTTGTCGATGCCCACTTCCTGCCCAAGATTCACAGTGATGGTGTTGACCGAATGGGCCAGGGCATCGGCCAGGGTGAGCGTGCCATATTGGTGATCGCCGAAATTGGTGGGCTGATAGCCGTTGATGTCCACCGGCTCGTCATCGCGCTGGTCCCAGGGCGAAATCCCCGCCTCCATCGCCGCCAGATAAACAAAAGGCTTGAAGGCGCTGCCGGGCTGGCGGTGCGCCTGGGTGGCGCGGTTGAACGTCGATGTATCGTAGTCCGTACCGCCGATCATGGCCGATACCGCGCCATCCGGCTTCATCACCACCACGGCGGCTTCATGGGCGCGGTCTTTCTTGCCGTATTTGCCGATCACGTCGCTGGCCGCCTGGCGCGCGCCTTCTTCGATTTTCGGCTCCAATGTGGTGTGCACGATCAGATCGGCGCTGGGCGAAACACCATTTTTCTCCGCCAGGTCTTTGGCCTGATCGGCGGCGGTATCCAGAAAGAAATTGCGCGCATCCATGCTGGCGCTGTCCATCACGATGGCGGGATGGGCTTTGGCGTCAGCGGCCTGCGCCCTAGTGATCGCGTGGGTCGCCACCATGGCGTCCAGCACCAGGCTGGCGCGTTCCTGCGCCCTTGCCAGGTCGCGGCGCGGCGAAAACACCGATGGCGCGCGGGTAAGCGTCGCCAGCATGGCGGCCTGCGAAAGGCTCACATTGCGCGCTGACACGCCGAAATAAATCCGCGCCGCGCCATCCACGCCATACGCCGCCGAACCCAGATAAATACGGTTCAGGTAAAGCTCCAGGATCTGTTTTTTGCTGAGCGCTTTTTCCAGACCCGCCGCATCCATCAGCTCGGTCAGCTTGCGCGACATGGTGCGCTCCTGGCCGGTATAGACGATCTTGGCGGTCTGCTGGGTGATGGTCGAACCGCCCGCCACCCAATGGCGCGCGCGCAAATCGGTCAGCAGCGCGCGCGTCAGGCCCACCGGATCGATGCCGTTGTGAACATAAAAGCGCCGGTCTTCCATGGCGATGAAAGCGGCGGGCAGATAGGCCGGCATGTCCTGCAGATGCAGCCGCTCGCCCACCACCGCGCCGCGATGACCAACTTCCTGCCCATCCGCATCCAGGAAAGTGAAAGCCAGTGGCCGGTTCACCGCATACAGATCCATGTGCGGGTCCGGCGGCGCCGCGAACAGGCCCAACATGGACGGCAGCAAAAACAGGATGGCGGCGGGCACCGCAAACGCGGCGATAAGGATGGCGGCCAGCGGCGCCCAGCGATCCGCATGTGCCCGCCAGCGG
>CAIXUE010000102.1 GCA_903922545.1 uncultured Alphaproteobacteria bacterium
AGGTTGCAGACCAGAAGATCGATGCCTTCGATGCCATGCGCCTTCATCGAGGCCGCATGATCGCGCTTGTCGCGCAGCGACAACAGCCCGCCATGCACATTGGGGTGCAGGGTCTTGACCCGGCCATCCATCATTTCGGGAAACTGGGTGATGTCGGAAACATCGCTGACCTGAAGCCCGGCATCGCGCAGCGCCTTGGCGGTGCCGCCGGTCGAAATCAGCATCACGCCATGCCCCGCCAGGCCCTGGGCGAATTCGATAAGCCCGGTCTTGTCCGAAACCGACAACAGGGCGCGGGAAATCTTGCGATGGCTCATGGGACGCGACTCGGCGAAAGCGAGGTTGCGTCCGGGCTTTATCCCTTCAGGAAGTAATAGAAAAGGCCCAGCACAAAGCTTGCACACAGCGAATAGGTCACAGGCACCGCTTGATGGATATTGCCCTGGTTGATGGTGAAATCGCCGGGCAGGGGATCAAGCCCCATATAGCTGATCGGCACGGCCAGAACGGCCGCACCCAAAATCACAATGACAAGCATAAAGAAGAGATAGCGCATCTGTTCGCCGGGAGCCTTGCCGGGCGATTCTAGGGCCGCGCGGTTAAGGCTTGGTTAGGCCGGTTTGGCCGCGGAAAGCCCCAGCCGGGCGAACAGGGCCATGTCGGCGCTGGCTTGCGGGTTGGGCGTGGTGAGGAGTTTTTCGCCATAGAAAATCGAGTTGGCCCCGGCCAGGAAACACAGGGTCTGGGTTTCGGCGCTCATGCCTTCGCGCCCCGCCGACAGGCGCACCACCGAAGCCGGCATGGTGATGCGCGCCACCGCGATGGTGCGGACAAAATCCAGCGGGTCCAGCGGCTGGGCGCCGGCGGCGGGCGTGCCTTCCACCTGCACCAGGGCGTTGATCGGCACAGATTCGGGATGGGCGGGCAGGGTGGCCAGGGCGTGGATCATGCCCACCCGGTCGGAGGCAGATTCGCCCATGCCGACAATGCCGCCGCAGCAGACGTTGATGCCGGCATCGCGCACATGGGCCAGGGTGTCGAGACGGTCCTGATAGGTCCGTGTACTGATGATGTCGCTGTAATATTCCGGCGAGGTGTCCAGATTGTGATTGTAGTAATCCAGACCCGCGTCTTTCAGGCGCGTGGCCTGGGCGCCGGTCAGCATGCCCAGCGTGACGCAGCTTTCCAGGCCCAGCGCCTTGACGCCTTCGACCATGGCGCAGACCGCATCCAGATCCTTGTCCTTGGGCGAGCGCCAGGCCGCGCCCATGCAGAAGCGCGAGGCGCCTGCCGCCTTGGCCTTGGCGGCATCGGCCAGCACAGCGTCCAGCGCCATCAGCTTTTCGGCCTTGACGCCGGTGTCATATTGCGCGGCCTGGGGGCAATAGGCGCAGTCTTCCGGGCAGCCGCCGGTCTTGATCGAAAGCAGGGTGGAAATCTGCACTTCATCGGCCGCGAAATGCCGGCGGTGCGCCGCCATCGCCCGGAACATCAATTCGGGAAAGGGCAGGGCGAAAAGAGCGGCAATTTCTTCCCGCGTCCAATCGTTGCGGGGGCCAGTTTCAGCGGGCAGGGGTGCGTTCATGGCGGCATTTAAGCTGCTCCGGTGGTTCCTGCAAAGCCCGATTGACCCCCTGACTTGCGCCGCTATATTCCCGGCCGCGTGCCCGAGTGGTGGAACTGGTAGACGCGCCGGACTCAAAATCCGGTACCGCAAGGTGTGTCGGTTCGATTCCGACCTCGGGCACCATTTCAACAGCGCGCTTTTTGGCGCGCTGTTGAAATGTCCGGCCGCCGCCAGCCGGCTACGGCTTCTTCCAGCGCAGCATGAACCGGTCAGTGGTAAAATGCCCTGACTCGGCATTGCCCTTGGTGCGGTCGTCGGCCGGGTTGCGCAGCAGATTGCTTTCGGCATCCAGCTTGAATCCGGCGGCGGTCAGTTCGCTCTTGGCGAGGTCTTCGTCCATCCGGTGGTTTTTCGACGCCGCCGCCACGCCCGCGCC
>CAIXUE010000103.1 GCA_903922545.1 uncultured Alphaproteobacteria bacterium
GGGAACGGCGTCGGCTTCTGGAACACCATGCCGATGCGGGCGCGCAGCAGGTTCAGGTCCTTCAACTCCAGGATGTTCTCGCCATCCATGGTGATGGTGCCTTCGGCCCGCTGGTTGGGATAAAGCTCGTAAATCCGGTTGATGGCGCGCAGCAGGGTGGACTTGCCGCAGCCCGACGGGCCGATAAAGGCCGTCACTTTGCGATCATAAATCGGCAGGGTGATGTTCTTAAGCGACTTGGTGGCGCCGTAAAAGAAGGACAGATCCTTGACGTCCACCTTCGGCTTGAGTTGCGTCTGCGCATCCATGGCGTTCAGTTCCGTTGTTTGTTTTCAAGAAGGCGGGCGATGATGGAAAGCGTCAGCACCGTGGCGGTGACCAGAAGCGCGCCGGCCCAGGCCAGGCGGTGCCAGTCTTCATAAGGCGACAGCGCATAATTGAAGATCACGGCAGGCAGCGACGCCATGGGGCCGTTCATGTTGGTGCTCATCAGATTGTTGCCCAGGGCGGTGAACAACAGCGGCGCTGTCTCACCCGAGATGCGCGCAATCGCCAGCAGCACACCGGTGGTGATGCCGGCCTGGGCCGCTTTCCAGGTCACCTGGCGGATCATATAGCTCGTGGGCGCGCCCAGCGCGGTGGCCGCTTCGCGAAGGCCGTTTGGCACCAGCAGCAGCATATTCTCGGTGGTGCGCACCACCACGGGAATGACAATCACGGTCAGCGCCGCGGCGCCGGCCCAGCCTGAAAAATGGCCCATCCGCACCACGAAGATTTCATAGATGAAAAGGCCGGTGACGATGGACGGCGCGCTGAGCAGGATGTCGTTGACGAAGCGCACCACAAAGGCAAAGCGGGTGTGGCGGCCATATTCGGCCAGATAAGTGGCGGCGAACAATCCGATGGGCGTTCCAACCACCACCGCGATCACGCTCATCATCACACTGCCCAGAATGGCGTTGGCAAGTCCGCCGGCTGATCCGGGCGGCGGGGTGACTTCCGTGAATAGCGTGGGCGACAGGGCGGCAACGCCTTCCGACAAAAGCGCGCCCAGAATAAAGGCCAGCCAGATCAGGCCGAAAATCGCCGCAGAAATGGAGAGCACAATGAACACGCTGTTGGCGATGCGCCGGCGGGCATAAAGGGCGGGGTTCTGGCTCATTATTTGCCCTCCTGCCGCTTGAGGCGGCGCAGCAGCAATTGCGCACAGGCCAGCACGACAAAGGTGATGAAGAACAGGATCAGGCCCAGCGCGATCAGCGACGAGGTGTAAAGCTCGGTGGTCGCCTCGGTGAATTCATTGGCGATGGTGGCCGAGATGCTGGTGCCCGGCGCGAACAGTGAGGGGTCAATCTTGTGGGCGTTGCCGATCACAAAGGTGACGGCCATGGTTTCACCCAGGGCACGGCCCAGTGCCAGCATCGCGCCGCCGATCACGCCGGTGCGGGCGAACGGCAACACCACCCGCCACATCACTTCCCAGGTGGTGCAGCCCAACCCGTAAGTGGCTTCCTTCAGCATGGGGGGCACGGTTTCGAACACGTCACGCGTCACCGCCGAAATAAACGGCAGGATCATGATGGACAGGATCAGGCTGGCGGTGATGACGCCGATGCCATAAGGCGCGCCGCCGAACAGGGTGCCAAGAATGGGAATGCCTGCGGTGGCGTTGATGACCGGCGTCTGCACATTGGTCTGGAACCAGGGCGCGAAAACGAACATCCCCCAGATGCCGTAAATGATGGACGGAATACCGGCCAGAAGTTCAATGGCGATGCCGATGGGCCGGCGCAGCATGCGCGGGCAAAGCTCGGTCAGGAAGATCGCCACGCCGATGCCCACTGGCACCGCCACGATCATCGACAGGAAAGACGTGACCAGGGTGCCGTAGATCGAAGCCAAAGCGCCAAACTTGTCGCGCGCCGGCGACCAGACTTCGGTGACAAGAAAACCAAAACCGAATGCCCGGAAAGCAGGCACCGAACCCACCACCAGGGCGATCATGATGCCAGCGAAAATCAGCAGCAGGAATGCCGCGGCCAGCCAGGTGAGGAAATGAAACCGTGCGTCGCCACGCCCGGCGCGCGCGCTGGTATGGGCTCGCGCCGCCAGGCCTTGAGGGTGTGTTGCGCTTTCGTCGATCAAGGCGATATCAGCCATTTCGAGGGATGTCCGTGGACAGGTTGGATCCCAATTCACCTTGGCCACGCGCCACGAACATCACAGTTTTGCAAAGCTTTTGTGACGCCAGCTTCGCCCCGGCCCCGCCGTCCCGAAACGATCCATTAACCACTTGATTTATATAAGTTTTCCACAGGTTTGGGCAGGCCCCGGCGTTTCGACGCGGGGGCTGGTTCCAAACTTTAAGGCTTTCGTATCGGGTCTGGCACCATGATCGGCCAAATTGTTCGGGATTTCAGGCGTTTGACTGTCGCGAGGGGCATTCGCATCGTCTTTGGCGTGTTGGCCGGGCTTATGCTCGTTGCCGCTCTGGGCGATATCGTACTGTTCGGCCGCCTTACCATTGTCACGCCGGCCAGTTTCGGCGCCCTGCTGGCGATCACGCTGGCCTCCCAGATCTACAATCATTTCACCTCGCGCGATCAGCAGATCGAAGCGCAACGCCACATCACCGATCTGAAAGCCACCAGCGCGCGGCTGGAAGCATCCTTGCGCAATGCCGCCGCCATGAATGCGCGGCTCTATCAAAGTGAAGTGCGTTACAAGGGCCTGGTCGATGCGCAAGGCGATGCGATTTTCCGCCGCGACGCTTCCAGCCGTCTCACCTACGCCAACGAAGCCTTCTTCAAAATTTTTGGTCTCGACCCCCGGCGCGCCATTGGTTTTCCTTTCGCGCCTGAACTGCATCCGGAAAGCCGCGCGCCTTTGTTCGGCAGTTTCGCGGCGCTGGAACAGGGAAGAGGACGCGCCCGCTATGACCAGCATGTGCGCACGCCTTACGGCTATCGCTGGATCGCCTGGGAAGATTACGCCATCCGCGATTCCTATGGCCGGCTGGTGGAAGTGCAAAGCGTTGGCCGCGATGTCACCGAACGTAAAGCACTGGAAGACGCGCTGACCGAAGCGCGCGATTCCGCTGAAGCCGCCTCGCGGGCCAAGTCAGGCTTCCTGGCCACCATGAGCCACGAAATCCGCACCCCTATGAACGGCGTGTTGGGCATGGGCCGGCTTTTGCTGGAAACCGATCTGCGCGCCGACCAGCGCTCTTACGCCGAAGCCATCACCCAGTCGGGCGAAGCACTGCTCAGCCTGATCGGCGATATTCTGGATTTCTCCAAAATCGAATCCGGCACTCTCACGCTGGATGAAGACGAAGTGGATATCCGCGCCCTTCTGAACGGCGTGGCTGAACTTCTGGGCCCGCGCGCCCATGCCAAAAGCATTGAAGTGGTCAGTGTGGTCGCCCGCGATGTGCCGCGCGTAATCCGCGGCGATGAACTGCGCCTGCGCCAGGTTCTGACCAATCTGGTCGGCAATGCCGTGAAATTCACGGAAAATGGCGGCGTCTGCGTTGAGCTGAAAATGGCCGCCGGGCCTGAACGCCAACATCTGCGCATCGAAGTGCGCGACACCGGCGTGGGCGTGCCGGTGCAAAAGCGCCAGGATATTTTCCAGGAATTCGTCCAGGCCGATTCCAGCCATGCGCGAAAATTCGGCGGCTCGGGCCTGGGGCTGGCGATTTCCAAACGCCTGGTCGAAGCGATGGGCGGCGAAATCGGGCTGGAGCCGGTGGCGGACGGCGGCTCGGCTTTCTGGTTCACGCTTCCCGCCGTGATCGCGGTGCCCGCCCAGGACAGCGACAAGCCGCTGGACGGCAAGCGCATCGCCATCGTCACCCGCAACAAACCCTTGCGCGAAGGCCTGTCGCTGCAGGTCGAAGCGGCAGGCGGCATCGCCATCAATTTCAGCCACATGGCGACCAACGGCAAAATCGACGCCATCCTGATCGATGCCGGCACCGAAACCGAACCGGTGCCTTTCATCACGCCGGAATTTGATATTCCCGCGCTGGTGCTGCTGACGCCCGCCGCGCGCGGCAAACTGAATTCACTGCGAACCCAGGGCTTTGCCGGCTATCTGGTCAAGCCGGTGCGCGAAATCTCGCTGCTGACACGGCTGCAGATCTGCATGGAAGTACACGCCCAGAAATCGGGGGACACCGAACCCTACCGCTTTACGCCACCCGCCAGTGCCGAACCCGAAATGCGGCAGACTTTCACGCCGCCACCGCCGCAACGTGAAATGGTGCCGCCGCCTTTTCTGTCGGAATCCGATCCCAAGCCCACAACGCCGTCTTTGCCGCCGCCGCCGTTACCCAAGCCGCGCACCGATGCCGGCCTGCGCATCCTTCTGGCCGAGGACAATCCGGTCAACGCGCTGCTCATCCGCGAACTGCTGCGCCGCCGCGGCCATAACATAAGGGAAGTCGGCAACGGCTCCGCCGCCGTGGCCGCCATGGAAGAAGAGCGTTTCGATCTGCTCCTCACCGACATTCACATGCCGGGCATGGACGGCATCGAGGCGACCCTGGCCATCCGGGCCAATGAGGAAAAATCCCGCCGTCCCCGCACGCCCATCGTGGCCCTGACCGCCGACGCCCTGGAGACAGGCAAGCGCGCCTGCCAGGACGCCGGCATGGACGGCTTTTTGACCAAGCCGGTGGACCCCGCCGAGCTGGAAGAAATGTTTCTGATGCTCTTCCCCAACGAGGATGGATTGCCGCAAACTGAAGCGGCATGATTCCTTCCGCGCGCAAGCGCTATTCTTTCCGCGATTATCTGAACAAACGCGCCCTGATCATGCTGGCGCTGGGATTCTCGTCGGGCCTGCCGTTCCTGCTGGTGGGCAACACGTTCGGATTCTGGCTGCGTGATGAAGGCACCGGACTGAAGGCCATCGGCTTTCTGTCCTGGGTGGGCATCGCCTATTCGCTGCAATTTGTCTGGGCGCCGCTGGTGGACCGGATGCCGGTGCTCAAAGCCCTGGGCCAACGGCGCGGCTGGATGTTTCTCTCGCAGGCCGCCGTGGCGTTGGGCCTGTTCGCCATGGCCTTTGTCGGGGTGCGTTATGGCGTGCTGGTTCTGGGCGCCTGCGCGCTGGTGGTTGGCCTTGCCGCCGCCACGCAGGACATCGCCATCAATGCATGGCGCATTGAGATCGCGGCCAATGCCGACGAGCAAGGGCTTCTGGTTTCCGCCTATACCATCGCCTATCGCATCGCCGTGATGTGTACGGATTCCCTGATGCTGGTGGCCGCCCAGCATTTCGGCTGGTCTGTTGCCTACACCGCTTGCGGCCTGGCCATGGGCATCGGCCTCATCGCCAGCCTGATGGCGCCCGAGCCTTTGCGCGGTGAAGGCGAGATCGCGCGCAAGGAAAAGCAAAAGCCGCTTTCCAGTGCCGCCGGCCTGTTCGACGCCATCGCCGGACCGTTCATTGTTTTTTTCAAGACCTATGGCGCCACCGCGCTTTTGATCCTCGTGGCGATCAGCCTTTATCGCCTGCCGGATTTTTTGCGCGGCCCCATCACCAACCCCTTCTTCCATGATCTTGGCGTCAGCAAGGATGTGATCGGCGCTGCCCGCGCCACGGTGGGACTGGCCTCCATTTTCGCCGGCGTCGCGGCGGGCGGTTATCTGTCTCTGAAATTCGGCTATATGCGCGCGCTGATCGTAGGCGCCATCATCCAGTCCATCGGCATTTTGCTTCAGGCGGTGCTGACCGTGAACCACGGGGTTCCCGCCTTCCTGACCGTGATGGCGGTTGACGATTTCGGCATCAGCTTCGCGGGCGTGACCCTGGTCGCCTACATGTCGTCGCTGACCAGCCTGGGTTATACCGCAACGCAATATGCTCTTTTATCTTCGGCCTACGCCCTTCTTGGAAAATTCCTCAAAGGCTTCTCCGGCCTGATCGTGGAAGGAATGACGCCGCATTTCGGGCTGATGGGCGCTTATGGCCTGTTTTTCATGGGTTGCAGCCTGATCGGAGTTCCCTCACTGATCCTGTTCGCCTTCCTGGAACGTATAAAGACGGTTCCCGCCC
>CAIXUE010000104.1 GCA_903922545.1 uncultured Alphaproteobacteria bacterium
GAGAATGTGATGCAGTTCGAGAAACTGAAGGCGCAGGCCAAGAAGGCGTTCGCCGGATTCCCCAGCTTTGGCGATTGGGGAAAGCCGAAGGCCTAGGTTTTCGGCTTGAGCCTTGTCACGTGCCCCATCTTGCGGCCGAGCTTGGCTTCTTTTTTGCCGTAGAGATGAAGGGCGCCGCCTTTGGCGAAGCTTTCCCAGGCTTCGGCTTCGGCGCCGATAATGTTTTCCATCACCGCATCGGCGTGACGCGTGGGATCGCCCAGCGGCCAGCCGGCCACGGCGCGGATATGCTGTTCAAACTGGGAACAGGCGCAGGCTTCGATGGTCCAGTGGCCGGAATTGTGCACCCGGGGCGCGATTTCATTGACCAATAACGAACCGTCTTTCTGCACAAACAATTCCACCGCCAGTACGCCGACATAATCCAGCGCCTCGGCGATTTTTTGCCCGATGGCTTTGGCCGCATCACCTTGCGCCCTGGAAAGGCGGCCGGGCACGGAGGAGCGGCGCAGGATGTGATTTTCGTGAATATTCTCGGGCGGATCGTAAGCGGCGAAGCTGCCATCGGCGCCCCGCGCGGCAATCACCGACGCCTCAAAGGAAAAATCGACAAAGCCTTCCAGAATGGCGGGCGCGCCCTTGAAGCTTTCAAAGGCGCTGGCTGCGGCATCGGCGGATGCGACTTTTGCCTGACCCTTGCCGTCATAACCCAGGCGGCGTGTTTTCAAGATACCCGGGCCGCCAAGCGCGGTGAAAGCGCGGCGGGCATCATCAGCGCTGGAGACTTCGAAGAAAGGCGCAGTGGAAAGGCCCAGATTTTTGACAAAGGATTTTTCGATGAAACGGTCCTGGGTGCTGGCGAGCGCTTTCAGGCCCGGGCGCACCGGTTTCAGCGTGGAAAGAAATTCGATCGATTCGGACGGGATGTTTTCAAATTCATAGGTGATGACATCGCAGATCTGGGCGAAGCCGGTGAGCATGTTGTGATCATCATAAGAGGCGGCCAGCTGCAGCGGGGTCACCTGGAAAGCGGGAGCATAATTCTCGTCATTATAGATGCAGGTCTTGAGGCCCAGACGCGAGGCGGCGAGAGACAGCATGCGCCCCAGCTGGCCGCCGCCCAGAATGCCAATTACGCCGCCGGGTTTTACCGGCTTGTCGAGGGTTATCATTTTGGTTTCTTGGCGACGGACTTGGTTTGATTGGCGCGCCAGGCATCCAGGCGCTTTTGCACGCCCGCATCCTCAAGACCCAAAATCGCGGCGGCATGAAGGGCTGCGTTCTTGGCACCGGCTTCACCAATCGCAAAAGTGGCGACCGGCACGCCGCCCGGCATCTGGGCGATGGAGAGCAAGGAATCGAGCCCCTTGAGCGCGCGGCTTTCCACCGGCACGCCCAGGACCGGCAGGGTGGTCATGCTGGCGACCATGCCGGGCAAATGCGCCGCCCCGCCCGCGCCGGCGATGATGACATGCAGGCCGCGCTTGGTGGCCGACTTGGCATATTGGGCCATGCGGTCGGGCGTGCGGTGGGCGGAGACGATGTGGCTTTCATGGGCGATGGAGAGCGCGTCCAGCATGACGGCAGCCGCCTGCATGGTGGCCCAGTCGGACTGAGAGCCCATGATGATGCCAACGCGGACGGCGGCGGTTTTGGATTTCTTGGAGGCCATGCTTCGAATCGCCCTTTGGGAGGCCGTTCAGGAAGCGCCGCAGTATAGGGGGCAAAAACCCAATGGAAAGAGGCGTTTTCGCTGGTTTATGGGCTGTTAACCTTTTCTTTCTACTCATAAACGGAAGATTAAGGCTCCCCCCGCCAGACTGGGTTCGGGAGGGGGCGGCAACCGTTAGGGTTTTTGCCGATGAAGATTGAGCGCAGCAGCGCCCCCCGAGCCACCCGTGCCGTTGGCAATGCCGCCTATGCCCGCCGGGTTGAGGCCGCATCGGATGTGGCCAGTGTCGATGCCATCGCCCCCACATCGGTGCTGGGCATTCCCGAGCAGGAATTCACGCCCAGGGTGCGCGACGCCATCATGGGATTGATGAGCGAAGTCGATACGCTGCGCCGCGAACTGACCCAGGCCAAGGAACGGCTGGATGAAGTGGAAAAGGCAGCCGACCAGGACCAGCTTTTGCCGCTGCTGAACCGGCGGGCCTTTGTGCGCGAACTGACGCGCTATATCGCCTTTACGGGGCGCTATAATACGCCGGCCTCGCTGATCTATTTCGACCTTAATCACTTCAAGCAGATCAACGACAATCACGGCCATGCCGGCGGCGACGCGGCGTTGAAGCATTTTGCCGATACGCTGATGAACCATGTGCGCGATACCGATTGCGTGGGGCGGTTGGGCGGCGATGAATTCGGCGTGCTGCTGACCCATGCCGACCAGGCGACCGCGTCGCGGAAGGCTGACGGGTTGGCCGAGGCGCTGCGCGCCACGCCCACCATCTGGAACGGCAAAGAGATTCCAGTGGGCTTTTCCTATGGCGCGTTTGAACTGAAGCCGGGCGACAATCCCGACCTGGCGATGGCGCGGGCGGATGAGGCCATGTATGCGCAGAAGCGCGCGAACCGGAACGCGGCGGAGTAATTCCTGAAATAGGGCGCGGGTCTTTTGCGTCGTGAGTTCGTCACGCGTGCTCACGTACGTTCGTACGCTCCGCACGACGCTCCTGCTCACGCCGCAAAATCCCTCGCGCCTGAACGTGGAAACAAAAAGGCCGGAGCGATGCCCCGGCCTTTTCTTTTGTAACCCCTCACCCGGCGCGGCTGACGCCGCGCCACCCTCTCCCACAAGGGGAGAGGGAAGTTAGCCCATGGCTTTCTGAAGGTTCTGGTCCACCTTGTCGAGATAACCCTCGGTGGTCAGCCACTTTTGATCCGGACCGACCAGCAGCGCCAGATCCTTGGTCATGTCGCCGGCTTCGACGGTGTCGACGCAGACTTTTTCCAGGGTGGCGGCGAATTTGGCCAGCTTGGCGTTGTCATCCAGCTTGGCGCGATGCGCGAGGCCCCGCGTCCAGGCAAAGATGGAAGCCACCGAGTTGGTCGAGGTGGGTTTGCCCTTTTGATGTTCGCGGTAATGGCGCGTGACCGTGCCATGCGCGGCTTCGGCTTCCACGATCTTGCCATCAGGCGTCATCAGCACCGACGTCATGAGGCCGAGGCTGCCAAAGCCCTGCGCCACCGTGTCGGACTGCACGTCGCCGTCATAATTTTTGCACGCCCAGACATAGCCGCCGCTCCACTTCATGGCGCTGGCCACCATGTCGTCGATCAGGCGGTGTTCATAGGTGATGTGTTTTTCCTTGAACTTGGCGGCGAATTCGCTGTCGAACACTTCCTGGAACAGATCCTTGAAGCGGCCGTCATAGGCCTTGAGGATGGTGTTCTTGGTGGACAGGTATACCGGATAATTGCGGTTGAGGCCGTAATTCATCGAGGCGCGGGCGAAATCGCGGATCGAGTCATCCAGATTGTACATCGCCATGGCGACGCCGGAGCCGGGCGACTTGAACACTTCGTGTTCGATCACCTTGCCGTCATTGCCGACGAATTTGATGGAGAGGGTGCCGGCCGAGGGGAACTTGAAATCGGTGGCGCGGTACTGGTCGCCAAAGGCGTGACGGCCGATGACGATGGGCTGGGTCCAGCCCGGCACCAGGCGCGGCACGTTGGAGCAGATGATGGGTTCGCGGAAAATCACGCCGCCCAGGATGTTGCGGATAGTGCCGTTGGGCGACTTCCACATTTTCTTGAGCTTGAATTCCTCGACCCGCGCTTCATCGGGGGTGATGGTGGCGCATTTGACGCCCACGCCGTATTTCTTGATCGCCTCGGCGCTGTCGATGGTGACCTGGTCATCGGTCTTGTCACGGTATTCCACTGACAGGTCGTAATAATGCAGGTCCACATCCAGGTAGGGCAGGATGAGCTTTTTCTTGATGAGGTCCCAGATAATGCGGGTCATCTCGTCGCCGTCCAGCTCGACCACGGGGTTGGCGACCTTGATCTTGTCCATGAGTTTTCCTCGAAAAATGGGGCGGGAGGGGCTATAGCGAGCCCCCAATAGCCCGTCACAGGGCAGCCCGTCAAAGGCGTGATATGTCTGCTCCTGCCGTCATCTTGTCCCACCCCCAGCTGGGGGAAAATATCGGCGCCGCCGCCCGCGCCATGAAGAATTTCGGCCTGTCGGACCTGCGGCTGATCGCGCCGCAATGCCGCTGGCCCAATGACCGGGCCGCCGCCCTGGCGTCTGGGGCCGGCGACATATTGGAACAGGCGAAAGTCTTTCCCGACGCGGCCAGCGCGCTGGCCGATATCAGGCTGGTGCTGGCCACCACGGCGCGGGGCCGCGATGTGGTGCGCGAGATATTGACCCCCGAAACAGGGGCCTTGCGGCTGCGGGCCGCGTCACGGGATGGCGTGGCCAGCGGCATCCTGTTCGGGGGCGAGCGGGCCGGGCTGGACAATGATGAACTGTCGCTGGCCGAGGCGGTGATCACCATTCCCACGGCGGAATTCTCGTCCCTCAATCTGGGGCAGGCGGTGCTTTTGTTGGGGCATGAATGGCTGAAGTCGGCGGACACCACCCCGGCCAGCCGCGTGCGCAAACATATCGGCCTGCCCGCCACGCGGCAGGAGATGGTGGATCTGTTCGAGCATCTGGAGCGGGAGCTGGATGCGAGCGGATTCTTCTTTCCGGCGGCGAAAAAAGAAACCATGGTGCGCAATATCCGGGCGATGATATTGCGGTCGGGCCTGAGCGACCAGCAAGTGCGCACCATTCGCGGCATGATCGTGGCGCTGGTGAGAAACAAATATCGCGGCGGGAAGAAGGACAGAGAGTGATTGCGGTTCCCTTCATCGGCTTTGCCGCGGTCGCGTTGCTGGCGATCGGCTTTTGCACATTCGCGCTGATCCGCAAGCGGCCCAAAGGCGTGGTGCTGCTGGCGGGGGCGATTGCGCTGTTTCTTTTGGGCATTGGCGGCGGGACTTATTGGATGCTGGGGCGGCCGGCGCTGGCCACCCGCTCCGCGGCGGGGCTTTCGACCCGCGACATCAATGGTCTCATTCCGTTTTTGATTGAGCGGGTGCGCACGTCGCCGAATGACATGCAGGCCTGGCTGTATCTGGGCCGCGCTTACATGACGGTGAATGATGCGTCCGATGCCGCGAAAGCTTACGGGCGGGCCATCACCGTGGCGCGGGCCCATGGCGGGGAAAGCCCCGATCTGGATACGGCTTATGGCGAGGCGGAAACCGCCGCCAATGGCGCGGTGACAGATGAAGCGGCAGCGGCCTTCCAGACCGCGCTGTCGCATGATCCCAAGGATCCGGCGTCGCGGTTCTTTCTGGGCCAGGCGCGCGCCGAACATGGCGACAAGCAGGGCGCGATGACGTACTGGCAGGCTTTGCTGGATGAAACGCCGGCGACATCGCCGCTGCATCAGACGCTGGTGGACCGCCTCGCGCTGCTGACCGCGCAAGGCGGCGGGGCGGCGCCCGATCCCAAAGCGATGGTGGCGGGCCTGGCGGCGCGGCTGAAAGACAATCCCAATGATCCAGCCGGCTGGCAGCGGCTGATCCGCGCCCAGAGCGTGCTGGGACAAAGAGCCGATGCCCTGACATCGCTGGCGACGGCGCGCAAGGCGCTGGCCAATGACAAGGACGCCATGGCGGCGTTGGAGTCCGAAGCGAAAGAGCTGAAGCTGAATTAAAGCACCCCTCACCCGGCGCGCGCTGCGCGCCACCCTCTCCCACAAGGGGAGAGGGAAGAAGTCAGAGGCGCTGCGGTGTGACGCCGAAGCTTTTCACCAGCTCTTCGATGGCGCGGGCGACTTTATCGACGGTCTGTTCATCGCGGCCGCGCGTCACCAGCTGGGTGCCCGGGCCCTGGTCGCTGTAAAAGGGATAAGAGCCGACGGAGACGTCTTTGTTGGCGTTTTGAATTTCCATCAGCCCGGTCGCGACCGTACCTTCGGGCAGCTGGGCCGAGACCGTGATGGCTTTCACCGGCACACCGTGCGGCAGGCTGGGTTCCAGGCTTTCCATCATGGCGCGCATCACCATGGGCACGCCGGCCATGACATAAACATTGCCGATGTGGAAACCCGGCGCGGTGGAAACGGTGTTCTTGATCAGGCCCGCGCCATGGGGAATGCGGGCCATGCGGCGGCGCATCTCATTGAACTCACCGGGCGGATAGCGCGCCTCCAGCGCGGCGAAGACTTCGGGATGGTAGCCGATGCCGACGCCGAAGGCCTTGGCCACCGCATCGGCGGTGATGTCGTCGTGGGTGGGGCCGATGCCGCCGGTGGTGAAGACCATGTCGAAGCGGGCGCGCAGCGCATTCAGCCCGGCGACGATTTCATCTTCGATATCGCGCACCACCCGGATTTCGGCGAGATCGATGCCCAGGGCGCCCAGGAAGCGGGCGATATAATTGGAATTGGTGTCCTGGGTGCGGCCGGAGAGGATTTCATCCCCGATCACCAGGATTGCGGCGGTTTTGGCGGTGCTGTCTGGCATGGCTAACGTCTTTATGGCCCTTAACTGTTCCATATTACACGGGGCTGGAAAATCGCCCGAATTGACCTAAATTGCACCCATGACCATCGCCGCCGACGCCCAATTGCTGGAAGCCGCACGCAAGGCCCATCTTGCCGTGACGGTGCATGATGCCGCCTCGTTCGAGGGCATGCGCAAGGCCGGGCGGCTGGCCGCCGAAGTGCTGGACCTGATGGTGCCGCTGGTGAAGCCGGGCGTCACCACCGCCGAACTGGACAAGGTGGCTTATGATTACACGGTCAGCCACGGCGCGTTGCCGGCCTGCCTGGGCTATCGCGGTTATCGCCACACCATCTGCACCTCGATCAATCATGTGGTTTGCCACGGCATTCCCAATGACAAGCCTTTGCGCGACGGCGACATCATCAATATCGACGTCACCGTCATTGTTGACGGCTGGCATGGCGACACCAGCCGGATGTATCCGGTGGGCGATATCAAACTGAAATCCCAGCGGCTGATCGATGTGACGTATGAATCCATGCTGCGCGGCATTGCGGTGGTCAGGCCCGGCGCCACCACCGGCGATATCGGCCATGCCATTCAATCCTATGCCGAGGGTCAGGAACGCTGCGCCGTGGTGCGCGATTTCTGCGGCCATGGACTGGGACGGATTTTCCATGCCCTGCCCAATGTGGTGCATTACGGCAAGCCGGGACATGGCATTTCGCTCAAGCCCGGCATGTTCTTCACCATCGAGCCCATGATCAATCTGGGCGCCTATGGCGTGAAGGTGCTGAATGACGGCTGGACGGCGGTGACGCGCGACCGTTCGCTGTCGGCGCAGTTCGAACATTCCATTGGCGTGACGGAAGACGGCGTGGAAATTTTCACCCGCTCGCCCAAAGGCCTGGACAAGCCGCCTTACTCCTGAACGTGACTCCTAAGTGGGCGGCGCATGAACCGGGCGACTATCCTTGTTCCCACCACCGGCGCGGCCAGTGTACGGCAGGCGATTGAATCCTGCCTGGCGCAAAGTTACGGCGATCTGAAAATCATCGCCGTGGTGGATGGCGCCCAGCACCGGGCGGCGTTTGAGGACAGCATCAAGGGGCTTTGCGATCCGCGCCTGGAAACCGTGGTGCTGCCGGAAAATGTGGGGGCGGCGGATTATTACGGCCACCGGATTTATGGCGGCTTTTCGCATCTGGTGAACGCGCATTATCTGCTGTTCCTGGACCAGGACAATTTCTTCGATCCCCATCATGTGGCGTCGCAAGTCGCGGCAATCGAGAAAACCGGTTCGGACTGGTCTTATTCGCTGCGCAAAGTCTGTGACAAGGACGGCAATTTTGTCGCCGAGGACAATAGCGAGAGCCTGGGCAAATGGCCGGGGCATGGCGGCTATCTGCTGATCGACACCAATTGCTATTGCCTGAAACTGCAGACCGCCATCGGCATTGCCGCGGCGTGGTTCGGCAATTGGGGCCAGGACCGGCGGGTGGCCGAGGCCCTGATGCAGCATTATCCGAATTTTGCCTGCACCGGCGAATACAGCGTCAATTACCGGCTGCGCGATGAAAAAGGCCACGAATTTTTCGCGCGCGGCGGCGCGGATATGGCGCGGGCCTTCCCCGGCGGATTTCCCTGGGGGCAAAGGCCATGAGCGATCATGAAGGCCATCGCCAGCGTTTGCGCGAACGCTTTGTCAAAGGCGGCGCGGAAGCCATGCCCGATTATGAAATGCTGGAACTGGTGCTGTTCGCCGCCGTGCCCAGGCGCGACACCAAACCCCTGGCCAAGGCGTTGATCGCCCGCTTTGGCAGCTTTGCCGAAGTGATCGCGGCAAAACGCGAACGGTTGCTGGAAGTGGACGGCGTGGGCGAGGCGGTGGTGAACCAGCTGAAAATTATCGAAGCGGCGGCGCAGCGGCTGGCCAAGGGAAAAGTGATGGGCCGGCCGGCCTTGTCATCCTGGACCGCGCTTCTGGACTACTGCATGACGGCGATGGGGCGGAGCCAGACCGAAGAATTCCGCGTGCTGTTTCTGGACCGCAAGAATGTGCTGGTGGCCGATGAGGTGCAGTCACGCGGCACGGTGGATCATACGCCGGTCTATCCGCGCGAGATCGTCAAGCGCGCGCTGGAGCATGGCGCCAGCGCCATCATCCTGGTGCATAACCATCCATCAGGCGACCCGGCGCCGTCACGCCAGGATATTGAACTGACCAAGGAAATCGCCGCCGCCGCCAAAGCCTTGAAGATCACGGTGCATGACCATCTGGTGATCGGGCGCGGCGGACATGCCAGCTTCAAGGCGCTGGGGCTGCTTTAGAAAATAAACGGCAGAAGCATTTTGGTGCGCTTCATGTACGCCGGGTAAACAGTTGGAAATTGTTCCAGCATCAGTTTTTCCTCGCGCCGCGCGCTGTAAATAAAATAACCACCGACAATGACCAGTGGCAGCGACACCAGGGTGCTGCCGCCCAACATGCTGCCCAGCATGGCGATCAGCATACCGGTATAGATGGGATGGCGTATCACGCCATAAGGGCCCGCCGTGATCAGTTCGGGGTTTTGCTTGCGCGTCATCGGCATGCCCCAGTTGCGGCCCAGGATCAGCCGCGCCCAGACGGCAAGGCCCACGCCCGCCACACACAGCGCCGCGCCGAGGATGCCAAGATCAGGATTGCTCACCACCCATGCCGGCTGGATGGCGCGCAAATCATGATGCAGAGCGGGGACACGCAGCGCCAGCAGAACCAGGGCGACAATGCCAAGCCGTGACGCGCCCCACCCCCACCATGTGCGGCCGGCATTCGCGCTGGGCTTGGCGCTGAAAGCCGTGACAGTCCAGACCAGCATGAAGGCCAGCCAGGATGCGGCAATCACACTGGTATAGATGGTCATGTCTACCCCCGGCATAATCGGTAAATCACTTTACCGCCCTGTTGGCCGCGGTCCCAGGCTTTGGATGCAGCGCGGCGGTCAAGCGCCGTCAAAGGCTTTTTGCAGTGTGGCGATGTCGAGCTTGACCATCTTCATCATCGCGAGTGTGGCGCGTTTGGCGGCGGCGCGATCGCGACTGCGCATCATCTCCAGCATCGCACGCGGACAGATCTGCCAGTAAAGACCCCAGCGGTCCTTGAGCCAGCCGCATTGCTGTTCTGCGCCGCCATTATCCAGATGCGCTTTCCACAGCCGGTCTATTTCCGGCTGATTGTCGCAATAGATCAGGAAGGAGACGGCATGGTTGAAAGGATCAAGTTTGCCGGCATTCATCGCCACATATTGCTGACCGGCCAGAGTGAAATCGACCACCTGGACAGACCCTTCCGGGCCCGAGGGGCTGTCGGCGGGCATGGTGGTGATGCCGTCAAAGCTGGAATCAGGCAGCAGCGAGACATAAAAGCGGGCGGCCTGTTCGGCGTCTTTTTCGTACCAAAGGAAGGGCGCGATTTTGGACATGATTTCCTTTCGTTTACCCCTCACCCGCCACGCTGCGCGTGGCACCCTCTCCACAAGGGGAGAGGGGATTAGAACCCTTTGCCTGCCCAGTTGGAAAGGGTTAGAAGCACCTGTAACAAACGGAACTTCCCATGATCCCCCGCTATGCCCGCGAACAGATGGTTGCGATC
Organism: uncultured Alphaproteobacteria bacterium; assembly: GCA_903922545.1. The sequence continues at coordinate 10,151 of CAIXUE010000104.1, forward strand.
TGGTCGCCTGAAACCAAATTCCGCATCTGGTTCGAAATCGAGGCCCATGCCACCGACGCCTTGGCGGAGCTGGGCGTGGTGCCCAAGGATGCGGCGAAAAAAATCTGGGAAAAAGGCCGTGACGCCAAATTCGATATCGCCCGCATCGATGAGATCGAGCGCGAGGTCAAGCATGACGTGATCGCGTTCCTGACGCATCTGGCGGAAATCGTAGGACCGGAAGCGCGCTTTGTGCATCAGGGCATGACCACTTCCGATGTGCTGGATACTTGTCTCAATGTGCAGCTGGCGCGGGCCGCTGATCTTCTGATCGCCGATACCGACGCGCTTCTGGCGGCGCTGAAGAAGCGGGCGATGGAATACAGGCTGACCCCCACCATCGGGCGCAGCCATGGCATTCATGCCGAGCCCACCACATTCGGCCTGAAGCTGGCCGGGTTTTACGCCGAGTTCGCCCGCGCCCGGGCGCGGCTGGTGACGGCGCGCGAAGAAATCGCCACCTGCGCCATTTCGGGCGCGGTGGGCACCTTCGCCAATATCGATCCGCGCGTGGAAGACTATGTGGCGCAGAAAATGAATTTGTCGGTTGAGCCGGTTTCTTCCCAGGTCATTCCGCGCGACCGCCATGCCGCCTATTTCGCCGCGCTGGGCGTGGTGGCGTCATCGCTGGAACGGCTGGCGGTGGAAATTCGCCATCTGCAGCGCACAGAGGTTCTGGAAGCGGAGGAATATTTCTCGCCCGGGCAGAAGGGTTCTTCCGCCATGCCGCACAAGAGAAATCCGGTGCTGAGCGAAAACGTCACCGGCCTGGCGCGGATGATCCGCAGCTATGCCTTGCCGGCGATGGAGAATGTGGCGCTGTGGCATGAGCGGGATATCTCCCATTCATCCGTCGAGCGTTATATCGGCCCCGACGCCACCATCACGCTGGATTTCGCGCTGGCGCGGATGACCGGGGTGATCGAAAAGCTGGTGGTCTATCCCGAACGCATGCTGGAAAATCTGAACAAGACGCATGGGCTGGTGAACAGCCAGCGGGTGATGCTGGCGCTGACCCAGGCCGGCCTGTCGCGTGAGGCGTCTTATGCCAAGGTGCAGAAGCATGCGATGCGGACCTGGAACGGCGAAGGCCCGCTGCTGGAACTTTTGAAGGCCGATCCGGAAGTGATCGAGAAGTTGCCGGCGGCGAAGCTTGAAGCCCTGTTTGATCTTGGCTATCACCTTCGCCAGACCGATACGATCTTCAAGCGGGTGTTTGGCTGAATGCGAAGCGACAGCGAAAAACTGATCCGCTCATACTATGACCGTTTCAATGACAAGGACGTAAAGGGCTTTCTGGACCTTCTGACCGACGATGTGGCGCATGACGTCAATCTGGGCGGGCGGGAAACCGGCAAGGAAGCTTTCGCGACATTCCTGGAACGCATGAATCGCTGTTACGACGAAGCGATTGTCGATCTGGTGATCATGACCAATGAAGGCGGCACCCATGGCGCGGCGGAATTCACCGTGCTGGGCAAATACCTGGTCACGGATCTGGGCCTGCCGCCGGCGCATGGCCAGGTTTACAAGCTGCCCGGCGGCGCCTTTTTCGAAATCCGCAAGAACAGGATTTCGCGCATCGCCAACACCTATAATTTGCACGCCTGGCTGAAGCAGGTGACCGTTTGACGGTGACGGTCACGCGGCTTGGCGGCGAGGCATTGGCGGCGCGGCTGGACGATCTGGGCCGCCTGCGCATCGAAATTTTCCGCAGCTGGCCCTATCTGTACAAAGGCACCTTCAACTACGAGCGGCAGTATCTTTCCCGTTATGCCGAAGCCAAGACCGGCACCATGATCGTGGCCGAAGCGGGCGGCCAGATTGTCGGCGCCGCCACCGCGCTGGGGCTGGATGAAGAAGAAGAGAATGTTCAGGAGCCGTTCCTGAACGCCAAGATGGATCTGAAGCGCGTTTTTTACTTCGGGGAATCGCTGGTGCTGCCGGCCTGGCGCGGCCAGGGCATTGGCGTGCAATTTTTTGCCGAGCGGGAAAAAGCAGCGCGCGAATATGGCTATCAAACCACGGCCTTTTGCGCCGTGGTGCGGCCGGAAGATCACCCGGCGCGGCCGCGCGATTATGTGCCGCTGGACGCGTTCTGGGAAAAGCGCGGTTATCAAAAGCAGCCGCAACTGATCGCCAAATTCAGCTGGCGCGATATCGGCGAACGCCATGAGACCGAAAAGCCCATGATGTTCTGGATGAAGACATTATGAAAATAGCGTTGGCGCAATATCCGATTTCGCGCTTCGACGCTTTCAAACACTGGCAGGCGCATGTTGCGGATTGGGTGGCGCGCGCCGCCGGCGAAGGGGCCACGCTTTTATCCTTTCCCGAATATGGCGGCATGGAGCTGACATCGCTGCTGCCGGAAAATCTGCAGAAAGATTTGCAGGGTCAGATTCCGGCCCTAGAGGAATTCCGCGACGGCTTCATCGCCACCTATGCGGCGCTGGCCAAGAAGCATGGCGTCTTTATTCAGGCGCCCAGCCTGCCGGTGCGCGTTGACGGAGAAATCCGCAACCGGGCCTATCTGTTTGCGCCATCGGGCGAGATGGGATTTCAGGAAAAGCGCCAGATGACCCGCTTTGAAAAAGAAAGCTGGGGCATTGCCGGTGGTGGCGCGCTGAAGCTGTTTGATTTGGGCGAAGCAAAGATCGGCATCGCCATCTGTTACGACATTGAATTTCCCCTGATCGCCCATGCCATGGCGAAGGCGGGGGCGGATTTGATTTTGGCGCCCAGCTGCACCGACACCATGGCGGGTGCAACCCGTGTGCATGTGGGGGCGCGGGCCCGGGCGCTGGAGAACCAGATTTATGTGGGCCTGGCGCCCACGGTGGGCGATGCGCCCTGGTCTGCGGCGGTGGATGTGAACACCGGCTGGGCCGCGGCTTACGCCACGCCGGATCGGGGTTTTCCCGATGACGGCGTGCTGGCCAAGGGCGAATTGAACGCGCCAGGCTGGGTTTATGCGGAGCTGGATTTTGGTTTGCTGCGCGCCGCACGCGACAAGGCGCAGGTTTTCACCCGCGCCGACTGGGACAGCCAGGATCAGCCATCGCTGGCTGTGACCCAGGTTACGCTCTAAGCCCTTGAATCTGAACAATCCTGTGGACGGGAACCTGACATGTCCCGGCTGCGGCCACGGCATCATTGCGGGGCGGGCTGCGCATCCCTAAATTCAGGCCTCGCCGACCTCTTCAGGCGCGCGACCCCAGGGAATATCGCCATGAAACGCCGCCGCGTCATCTATGAAGGCAAAGCCAAAATCCTTTACGAGGGCACCGAGCCCGGCACCGTGATCCAGTATTTCAAGGATGACGCCACGGCCGGCAATGGCGCCAAGAAGGACACGATCGAGGGCAAGGGCGTCCTCAACAACCGCATCAGCGAATATCTGATGACCCAGCTGGCCGCCATCGGCGTGCCCACCCATTTCGTGCGCCGCCTGAACATGCGCGAGCAGCTGATCAAGGAAGTGGAGATCATTCCCCTGGAAGTGGTGGTGCGCAATGTCGCCGCTGGGTCGATGTCGAAGCGGCTGGGGATCGAGGAAGGCACCGCCCTGCCCCGCTCCATCATCGAATATTATTACAAGAATGACGGGCTGAACGACCCCTGGGTCAGCGAAGAACACATCACCGCCTTCGGCTGGGCGTCCCCTCAGGACCTGGACGACATGGTGAACCTGACCATCCGCATCAATGATTTTCTTTCCGGCCTGTTTTTGGGCGCCGGCATCAAGCTGGTGGATTTCAAGCTGGAATTTGGCCGGCTTTGGGAAAATGATTTCATGCGCATTGTGC
>CAIXUE010000105.1 GCA_903922545.1 uncultured Alphaproteobacteria bacterium
GGGCGCGCGGCGCGCATTCCACCAATGCGAAAGGCTGCCTTGCGGATCGGTATCGATCAGCGCCACGGGACCGGCGCCGGCGCGCGCGGCTTCAACGGCCAGATGACCCGATAAGGTGGTCTTGCCGGAACCGCCTTTCTGGGAAGCGGCGACGATGGTGTACACGGCAAAGCCCCCTTGGTTGCTTGGATCTTCTTATCCTTCACAAGCTGTTGCCGCCGGCTGAAGCGCGGGCGCGAAATTTGATTAGAATTGGAAAGACGAAAATCCGATGCTCGCGCGCGCCGGGCGAAAGCCGCATCGGCAGGATTTGCTTCAAATGCAAATCAGAATTGCCGCGAAATGCAGGGGAACCCTGCAGCTTTCAAAAAGGATTTTCCGCTAGCGTTTGGCCGGGGGCGTCATGCGTGAAAGATTTGCCATTGTAACCTATGAAATCCGGCGCGCCGGACGCGCCGGTGTCGGCATCGGTTATCTGGTGGAGACGCCAGATGGGCATAGCTGGTGCTTCCCCTCACCCGAAACCGGCGGCAAATTCCCCGACGAGACCGAGCCGTTCAAGCTGGATCCACAGCGCCTGCGGCCCCAGCCCGATGATGACATCGGCCGCAAATGCTTTGTCTATGCGGGCGGCAAGCCGGCGATCTGACAATAGAGTTTTTCGATATTGCGGCGGAAACGGTCGCTGTCGAACAAAGGTTGGGTAAGGCGGTTCTTCTGAAGCTTTTCTCGAAGGGAGCGCAGCAATTGCGGCTCACGCGCCAGTTTCAGCGCCAAAGCCTCATAATCTTGCGGATTTTCCGTCACCAGCTCCGGCAGACCGATCGCGGACAGAAGACTGGCCGCAACCCGGCCCGCAAATGTGGACCCTTTGCAGGTCACCAGCGGCAATCCCGCCCACAAGGCATCGCTGGCGGTGGTGTGGGCATTGTAGGGTAGCGTATCCAGAAAAAGATCGGCCAGCCGGTGGCGGGCCAGATGGTCTTCCGGTTTGACGCGTGCCGCGAAAACCAGGCGCTGCGGATCGATGCCCCGCGCCGCCGCTTCGGCAGCCAGGTTTTTCCGCGTTTCAGAACTGTCTTCGATCAGCCACAGCACACTGCCCGGCACCGCGCCCAGCAGCCGCATCCAGATATCGAACACGGGCGGGGTGATTTTCCAGTTGTTGTTGAAACAGCAAAAGACAAAACCGTCTTGCGGCAATCCCGCTTGCGCCCGCGTTGGTGTATTTGCCGCGATCACCCGTCTGGAATCATTGGCCTGATAGCAATCCGGCAAGTGAAGGATTTTCTCGGAATAAAACGCCGCCTGATCGGCGGGTAAAACGACAGGATCGGCGATGATCGCATCGATGAACCCCGCTCCCATGGTGCCGGGATAACCCAGATAATTCACCTGGTGCGGGCAAGGCCGGTGGCTGAGAATGCCCGGGCGCGCGCCCTGGGTGTAACCGTTGAGATCCACCGCAATAACCACTTCCAGCCTGCGCAGAAGTTTGGCGATTTCCAGGTCGCTTTGGGTGCGGACATCGTGAAACTGGTCGAACGCCTTGATCAGGCGGGCACGCATATCGCTGCCATCGTCGCGGCCCAGAGAAATGCCGATCACTTCAAAGCGTGCGCGGTCGTGCAGTTCATACAGTTCGGCCAGAAGCTGGGCCATGGCGTGCTGGTGAAAATCGGTTGAAAGATAAGCGATGCGGATCTTGTCATGGGTATAGGGCTTGCCATCCCACAAGGGCCGCTGCGGCGATGTCTTGTCCCAGATATAGCGCTTGGCGCAGGCCAACTGCAGCGATGGATCATCGCTGGAACCCAGGAATGTAAAGGGTGGAATGACGGCCTTGCCGCTGCGCACCGCATCGTCCAGCAAGGGCGACAGGCGGCGCATTTGCGCCCAATCGCAAAGAGCCAGCGCCGCGCTGGCCGCGCCGCCCAGGGCATAGGGATCAGACGGATCGCGTGACAACATCTGCTCATAGGCATCCAGCGCCTGCCCCGGCCGCTTCAGTTCATAAAGAACGGCGGCGCGGTTATTCAGCGCCCGCACAAAATCAGGCCTGAACGCCAGCACAGCATCGAAATCTTTCAGCGCTTCTTCCAGATGATTCAAGGCGCGCAGCACAACGCCGCGATTATATTGCGCTTCGGTAAAATCCGGCTCGAGTGCCAGGGCCTGATCGTAACGCGTGCGCGCTTCGGAAAGGCGCTGCAATGCCGCCAGCGCCACGCCGCTGTTGTAAAGCGTCTGGGTATGATCGGGCCGAAGCGCCAGCGCGTGATCGTAACTGGTGAGCGCCTCTTCGAACCGGCCCAGATCCGACAGCGTGGCGCCATGATTGAACCAGGCGTCCGCATCGCCCGGCGCATGTTTCAGGGCCTGGTCATAACTTGCCAGCGCATCATCCAGCCGGCGCAGCTGCGTCAGGATCTGCCCGCGATTGTAAAAAATATCGGCATTGCCGGGACCTGCCGCCAAAGCGCGATCATAGCTTTCCAGCGCGTCCTGCGGCGCGCCCTGCTGTGCGCGCACCACACCCAGCAGATAATGCGCTTTTGCATTGCCCGCGTCCGCCGCGATGGCGCGGCGGTAAAAGCCCTCGGCGCCGGCAACATCGCCCGCCCGGTGCAGGCGCAGCGCTTCTTCCAGGAATTGCTGACTGTCGTTTGAAGAAGATGCGGGCATGGCCGTGATCTTTGTTATTCGCTTCCCATCTGGCAAGCCGCAAAAACAAAACACCCCGGATCAATCGCTTGATCCGGGGTGCCTTTCAAACGCTTCCGCTTATGCCTAGCGGTTCGATGCCTGCTGGTTGTTATCCGGCAGACCGAAGACATAGATCGCCGTGCCGTGCGCCGGACGGGTCACTTCTTCGCTGAGCATGAAGGTGGGCTTTTCTTCCGGGCTTCCGCCGCCCAGGCCCGTCATCACAGCGATATACTGCTTGCCGTCCACCGCGAAGGAGGCGATGTGCCCCTGCACCGTGGTGCCAAGACGGGTCTTCCACAACTGCTTGCCGGTCTTGGTGTCGAAGGCGTGGAACACGCGGTCGAAGTCACCGACAAAGGCCACATTGCCCGCCGTGGAAACCACGCCGGTGAGGAAGGGCGCCCGCTGCTGCAGGCTCCACAGCGGCTTCATGCTGTTGGTTTCATAAGCCGAAAGGCGGCCCATGTTTCCTTCGCTGCCGGGCATTTCGTAGAACATCTCCGAACCCGAACCCAGCATCAGCACGCAGGTCTGGCTGAGCGGCAGGATGATCTGGTCATCCGGCTCATGATAGCTCGCCGCCGGCCAGTCCTTGCCGCCTTCCGGGCCAGGGCAGGACGGCAGCCACTGATCCACCTTCTGGTTGATCACGTCCGGACGATAGGTGGGCGTACCCGTCTTGGGGTCCATCTTGATGAAGACGTTCTGGAACACGGTCTGGCGTGAATCCAGATACTTGCCGGTGACGCGGTCCAGCTTCCACAGGATGCCCGCCTTGCCGGTGGTCATCACAGTCTTCTGGTCGCCATGATCGATCAGGATGCGTTCAAACACTTCATCCAGATCGAACGTCTCGCCCGGCGCGTGGCTGTAATACCATTTCAGCTTGCCGGTGCTGGCGTCCAGCGCCAGCGTCGAGTTGGCGTACAGCGTGGCGCCGTCGCCGGAGCCGCGCAGGTCGCGGCGCCAAGGCTTGGCCTGGGCCGTGCCCCAATAGGTCGTGTCCAGCACCGGGTCATAGGTGCCGGCGATCCAGGTCTCGGCGCCCGCGCGCTGTTCGTCGGGCAGGTTGTTCCAGGTGTCGCCGCCCGGCTGGCCTTTCAGGGCCACGGTCTGGAATTTCCAGACGCGGTTGCCGGTGTTGGCGTCATAGGCGCTGATATAGCAATGCGCCTGCTGCGGAATGCGGCCGCAATTGACCAGGCCAACCATCGCCTTGCCGTGCGCGATCATCACGCCGCCGGTGTTGCCGTGCTGGCCTTCGTCCGGCTTGCTGGGATCGGAGATCCAGCTTTCCCAGTCGATCTTGCCGGTGCGCGCATCCAGGCCGTAAATCTTGCCCTGGGGCGTGGGCACAATGACCTTGTCATTATAGACGCCGATGGCGCGGGTTTCGTCGCTGGAGCCGCCCGGATCCAGGTTGCGCGGGGCAGGACCGATATTGTTCTGCCACAACACTTCGCCGGTATCGGCCTTGATCGCCTGCACCGTATTGCCGGACGACAAAAGGAACAGCACGCCGTCATGCACGATGGGCGTGGTTTCGTTGGTGCCGCCGTCATTCATCGCCAGCGTCCATTTCAGCTCAAGCTGATTGACGTTGGAGGCGTTGATCTGGTCCAGCTTGGAATAGCTGTGGCCGGCATAGCCGCCGCGATACATCAGCCAGTCGTTGGGCGACGGGTTGTCCATCATGGCGTCGGTGACATTGTTGTAGTTTTGGATGTTGCCGGACTTCACCACGCCGAAGCTGGTGTTGGCGCGGAAACCGCCGCCCGCGCCTTCAGCGCGGCCGGCCAGAGCGGGAGCTGCACCACGCGCACCCGCGCCACCATTTGCGGTGGCGGCAGGGGCAGGCGCGGCCTGCGCCGTCTGGGTTGCGGGCGCTGCGGCCGCAGCGGCGCGACCGCCGCTGGCCTTGACGCCATTGGCGACATCGGCCGGCACATTGCCGTTGGCGATGGTGCTGATCTTCACTGCCGTGGCCGGCGTAAAGGCGGTCGAACCGGTGGTGGCGCCATTGGCGTGCAGGATGAAGGCGACCAGGTTGGTATAGGTCTCATCCGAAAGGCTGCCCGGCGCGCCGAACGGCATTTCCGCCTTGATGGTGTCGAACAGGTCCTTGGTCGTGCGGCCGCCGAAATTGATCATCATGGCCTTGCCCGCGATGGCAGGGGCTTCGCCCAGGCCCGACATGTTGTCGCCATGGCAGACCATGCAGTTGGCGGCAAAAGCGTTGCGGCCGGCTTCGACCTGCGCGGCGTTGAAGGGACCGGCGGTCTGGGCCGAGGTGGCCACGGCAAACAGACCGATGGAAGCGGTGGTGGCAAGCGCCGCAATCGCGATCGCGGCCTTTTTCTTTGAGATGTTCATGGGGTTCTTTCCATCATCCTTTACGTATTCGGAACGGGCTTGAGTTCATGCGTGCTGCCATGCTCGGCGCTTTGCGGCATGTCATATTGCGGCAAGAACCAATGGCCTTCCTGCGGCACGTCCTGACCCACGGTTTCATGGGCGATCATGATCCAGCCCCACAGGGTGCCGGCCGGCGCGGGCGCCTTCTGGCTGTTGACCTGAATGTAGATCTGGCCGGCATGAAGCTGCTGGAGCTGTTTGGACGTCAGCGTCACGTCACCCGAGATGGTGCCGTTGGCGTCCTTGGAGATGGTGAGCGGCTGGCCCGAGCAATCGCCCTTGGTGCCGATGCCCACGCCCGAGCAAAGCTGCGCGTCGGTGGCGGCGGATGCCAGCCCCGTGAACACGCCCTTGAGCGAAAGCTTGGTGCCATCCAGCGTCGCCGTCATGGTGCCGCGGCCAACCGCCAGAAGCTTGGTGACGTTGGTGCGGGCGACAGGGCCCAGATTGACCTGAAACTGTTCCGGCGCGGCAGCAAAAGCGGCAAC
>CAIXUE010000106.1 GCA_903922545.1 uncultured Alphaproteobacteria bacterium
AGAAGGCCACTGCCGGACAAAACGCCGGCATAGGTAAAGCTATGCGCGCTGATGGGGTTGAACTGCACGGTGCCATTGTCGGTGATGGCGCCGGTGACCGAACCGGTGGTGCCGTCATCCGTCACAACGTTGTTAACGTTCTTGAGATTGCCGCCGCTGCCAATATCCAGAGTCGATCCGGTGCCAATGGTGACCGCAGCATTGATGGCGCCCGCATCGATCAGGGTACCGCCGCCCGAGACATTGATCGCGCCCTGGGTATAGGTCGCCAACGGCGACACATAATGCGTGCCCGTGCCGATCAGGTTGATCGTGCCGGTGCCCGAAACGCTGTCGGTATAAGGCGTGGTGGGGTCGAAATAGACGCCCGGATCGCTGCTGTAGGAATTGAGCGTGCCGTTGTTGACGAAGGTGAAGGTGCCGCTGTCCACGCCGATACCGCCATCGGTGGGCAGGCCGCCCGGAGTAGCCTGGGTGTAACCGGTGGCGCAGGTGGCGGTGACGCCGTCGGCGCAGACATTCAGCGTTGCGCCGCTTGAGATGCTGAGATTCTTCCAGTAACCGCCGCCGACCAAGGACCAGGTGCCGGCGGTGACGTTCACGGTCTGGATATTATCCATGCCGTAAAACGTGAAATAATTGGTGCTGCCATTGATGGTCTGCACCGTGCTTTCGCTGCTGCCGAGCACAATGCCGCTGCCGGTACCCGACAGATTGACGGTGTTGTTGCTGGACGCAAAGCCATTGATGCCGCCGGTCAGCGTTTCACCCGCCACCAGATCGATGACATTGGTGCCCGAGCCCAGAATGACGCGGCCACGGATGATGCCGGTGGCGCCGTTGGTGAGCGTGGTGTTGCTGGCCGCGCCGCCGGTAGAAATTGCGGCCGGAAGAAACGCGCAGTTTGAATCGCTGGCAGTGCCGGTGTTGGTGATGGTGCCGGTGTTGGTGATGACGACATTGGTGCCGGATGGCAAAAGGCCCAGCCCGATCACGGGCGTGGCGCCCGTGCTTGTCATGGTGCCGCTGTTGATACGGTAATGTTGTTGCCGCTGCCGGTGACACTGCTCGACAAAACCGAGGCCACGCTGCTTGTGATGCTGCCGCTGTTGTTCAGGGTCGCAGCGGTGGTGTTGCCCGTGAACACAAACATGTTGGTGCTGCCGGTCACCACGCCGCCAGTGGCGACAGTCACCTGGTCGGTGCCGTAAATGCCGTCGGGTGTGCTGTAAGGGCTGTTGCCGGCATTGATGGTGAGGTTGCCCCCATCTGCGGGCGGCGTGGCGAAAACCTGTCCGCTCATCAAACCGAAGGCGGAAACGCAAGCAAGCAGACGCGCGCGCATTGCACGATTTTTCATGCCAGTGACAGACATAGAGCCCCCGCCCTGTGAAACTGTGACCGGGAGATGGACAGCCCGGAAAGCGGTTACGTGTCCGCTTTATTACGTAAAGTTTTACTAGCACCGCGCGGGCAGTCAACCGCACTGTACGATTTGAGACATTTCTTGCGCGTGCAGACGCGCGTCTCGGGATGGCCGCGACTCAAGATTTCAGATCGGGAAAAATTCCCGATTGCGCGGCATCATCGGCTCGTAAGCCGTTGAGAATATTGACGCTGCGAAACGCGCGCCTAGGGCGAGAGCGTCACGCGCGTCGCGGAGGCGGAGCCATCTGCGCCTTTTGTGACAGTCATGCTGGCTTTGGCGCCGGGCTTGAGCATGCCGGGATTGCCCGCCTCTTGCGCCACAACCGGTGTGTTGGCCGGCACGTCGAATTCGGTTTCGCCGGTGCAGCCTTTGCCGGCGCCGCCCGGCGCATCCGACGAACGGCCGGTGCAATTGGCCGCGCCCGGCGCGCCTGCGCCATGGAAGCTGAGCTTGATGGTCGGGGTGCCGCCGGCGCCGCTGACCTGCTTCACGGTGGCGTCGGTCATGACTTCCTTCACCGTGGCGTTGGTCATCACCTGGCCAGGCGCGCTCATGGGAAACTGACCTTCGCCGCCGGGCGCGGTGAAGATGCGAATTTCGTTGGCGTGAATTTTTCCGTCAGGACCGCGCGTGCCGCCAGAGGCGACAAAATCGCCGGGCTTGATGTCGGCCACGGTCTTTTTGACGGTGTTGATGATGCGTGCGTCAGACGCCAGGCTGGCGGACACCACAGCGCCATCCGCCGTCTTGATGCTGATGGTCTTGCCGTCGAAAGACTGGATCACGCCAGCCACTGGCGGATTGGCGGGGCCTGCGTTCTGGGCCAAGGCAGAGGTTGCAAGCAGAACCGCGGCAAAAGCCGCCGAAATCGTGATGCGCATGGCAATCTCCCTGTTTTACAGCCTAAATCAGACTTTATGATGAGGCCCGTTGCGGTGTGTATAGCCCGTGGACAGCCCCAGCGGAAGATACATAACTGGCGCATGCTTTTCTGGAGACGATCTTGATCCTTTCGCCGGCAGTGACATGGCGCTGACATCCGTGCCCGAGCGCGCGCTTATGCTTTTCCGGCAAGGCAGACCCGGCGAGGCTTTGGCGTTGCTGGACGAAACGCTGCGGCAAAATCCGGCTGACATAGCGGCGCTGGTGCTGAAAGGCCGGCTGCTGCAGGCCAGCCGGCGGCCGTTGGAAGCGCTGGCCTGTTTTGAAACGGCGCTGGCGGCGGAGCCGGACAATGCCGAACTTCTGAATGAGCGGGGGGCGATCCTCAGCGATTTGAAACGGTATGGCGAAGCGGTGGAAAGCTATGACCGCGCTATAGCAGCACGGCCCGATTATGCCGAAGCCTTTTACAATCGCGGCAACGCCTTGCGGGATTTGAAACGCGAAGAAGATGCGTTGGCCAGTTACGACCGCGCCATCGCGCTGCGCTCCGATTTTATCCAGGCCTGGAACAATCGCGGATCCGCGCTCACCGCGCTCAGGCGTCATGACGAGGCGGTGGCGAGCTTTGATAAAGTGCTGGTCCTTCATGCCGGCGTGGCGGAGCCCTGGAACAATCGCGGCATCGCGCTGGCGGCGCTGGGACGGCGGGAAGAAGCCCTGGCCAGTTATGACCGGGCGCTGGCGCTGGACGGCAATTTCGCCCGCGCCTGGGACAATCGCGGCAGCCTGTTGCGCGACATGGGAAAGCATGATCAGGCGCTGGCCAGCCATGACCGGGCGCTGGCGATCAGCCCCATCCTGAGCGAAGCCTGGTTCAATCGCGGCAATGTGCTGCGCGAACAGCGCCGGCTGCAAGACGCGCTGCAAAGCTATGACCGGGCGATTGCGCTGGCGCCGCGCGACGCCCATGCCTGGACCAATCGCGGCATTGTGCTGCGTGACCTCAAACGCATTCCCGAAGCCCTGGCGAGTTACGGCAAGGCGCTGGAGATCGTGCCGGATTATGTCGAAACACTTTATTCGCGCGGGCTGGTGGCGTGGGTGGAAAATCGCGATTACGAATCCGCGCGCCGCGATCTGGAAGAAGCGGTGCGGCTGGATCCGGATTGCCCTTACGCGCTGG
>CAIXUE010000107.1 GCA_903922545.1 uncultured Alphaproteobacteria bacterium
CGGCCGCTGCGTTTTGTGGAACTGCAGACAGCGCGGATCCCAGTCCAGCCCGCAATGTTCCAGAATGCGGCGCGACTGGGCTTCGAAATCGTTCACCAGATCCTCATAGCGCACATCCAGGATGCGGCCGGGCGGCAGAATTTTTTTCCAGTGCGTCATCAGCTTTTCATAATGGCGGTAATAGCGGCCCAGTTCGGCCAGGTCGTAGGTATAATTCTGTTCCTCGATGAACAGCTTGGAGAAGCACGAGATGCAATTGTCCACCGGGTCGCGCACCGTGTGGATGATGCGGGCGTTTGGCAACGCCAGATGGATCAGCCCGGCAAAGTGATAGTTGGACGGCATCTTGTCGGTGATGAAAGGCGCGTCGGGCGCCAGCCGGCGCACTTCGTTCAGGTAATGGGTGCCGAACTGGCCGATGGCGCGGGCATCCAGATGGGTCCCGAATTCGGGATAGGTATAGGGATTGCCGTCTGGCGTACGCACCGAATTCACGATCCGGCTCAGGTCCGGCAATTCCCCGGCACCATGCACGCGGGGGTGGCTCGCCAGGATCTGCTCCACCAGGGTAGAGCCGGAGCGCATCATGCCGACAATAAAGATCGGCGCGGGGGAGGGGTTGCCGCCGCCCAGGCTTTCTTTTTCCCGCATGCGCTTTTCGGTGAAAATTTCCTCGATGCGGTCAAAGAAACCCAGCGTTGCGGCCTCATCGTAATAGATGCGCGAGCGCTTGAGGGCGTTGCCGCTCAAAAGATGCCGGAAGCTGCGTTCATGATTGCCCAGATCTTCATGGGCCTTGCCCAGGGCAAAATCCAGATGGATCACGTCCTGGTCGGAAAGCTCCACGCCGGAATGGCGCATCACTTCCATGGTTTTCAGATGCGGATTGTCCGGGGTCACTTTTATCGCATCGGCATAATCCAGCATGACATTGGTCATGGTGGGGTCCATCGCCAGCGCGTCGGCGTATGTGGCGGCGGCTTCCTCCAGTTTGCCCAGATATTGCAGCACGCGGGCGCGGTTGCCGAGCGCCTGGGCATAGGCTGGATTGATGTCCAGCGCCTTGTCGTAACTGGCCAGCGCTTCGTCAAAGCGGTTCATGTCGCAAAAAGCGATGCCCTGATTGTTCCAGGCTTCAACAAAGCTGGAATTCAGATCCAACGCCCGCGCATAAAACTGCAAGGCCTCGTCCATCCGGCCCAGTGTCTTCAGCACCAACCCATAATTCGACAGGGCCGCCGGAAAATCCGGATTAATCTGCAGCGCCGCGCCGATCAGCTCCAGCGCTTCGTTGCTGCGGCCCTGTTGATGGCGGATGACGCCCAGAAGGTGCTGCGCCGTGAAGTTCGCGGGATCTATTCCCAGAACCTCCAGGTAAAGCCGCTCAGCCTCGGCAAAACGCTTCGCCTGATGCAGCGTTACGGCCTGGTCGCACAAAGCTTGCGGATGGGGGCGGTGTTGATGCGGCTCCATAACGATTGCCTAGGCTGCCATGCTAAAAAAATTGTTACCCAAAGGGGCTGTGGAGGCTGCCATCCTGCCGATCACTGCCAAACACAGGGTTAACGAATTGATTTTTGGGGGATTTTGTAAATCCGCCGGCTTTCCCGGCCAAGTCGGTCCGGGGCGCCAAAAAGCCAATGAACCCAAGCCTTTGAACTTCCGGGCGCAAAAGAAAATCCGGCCCGCCTCAGGCGGACCGGATTTGCTTTATGGCTCGCATGGGAAGGGCGAGCTTTGTCCTACAGGGTCACCCAGACCCCACCGCGCCAGTAACCCCGGCCGGTATGGTAGTCGCGCCAGTGATGATTGGCGTCCCAGGTCTGGTGGAAATACCAGTCATCGGGGTGATAGTTGAACGTCACGCCCGGCACATGGACACGGCTGTCAGTATGCCAGCAATCGCCATCGGCGTTGCAGGCGACATAAGCGGAGGCAGGCGCCGCCGCGGCAAGGCTAAGGCCGGCCAGGGCGGCAGCGGCCAGAACAGTCTTTTGCAAAATTTTCATGCGCATTCCTCTTTGCAATGCCCTCACGCAGGTAAAACGCGCGCGGCAAAACGGGGATGCAGCATTTCGGAAAATTCATTTACGCGTGAATATCGCCTTGGGAATCATGGCGTGAATGCCTTTGACCCCGTCCACATTCTGGGTGACTTCAAAGTCGATGGCCACGCTGGCCAGGGCATAGGCATCCGCCGCATCCAGGCCATGCAATTCGACCAGGAACTTGATGGTCTCGCGCACGCAGATGCGCATGGCTTCGTCCAGGTTTTCATGCAGGCCCATGGTGATCCAGTGGGTCTTGGTCTCGGCGCGCGGCAGGGTAAGAAATTTCTGCTTGATCAGGTCAAAGCGGAAGGTGCCGGTCAGTGATGTCTCGATCGCGGTCAAATTCACTTCGCCATCGCCCTGACAGGCATGGCCGTCACCGGTCATGAACAGCGCGCCGGGCACATGCACGGGAAGGTAAAGCACCGATCC
>CAIXUE010000108.1 GCA_903922545.1 uncultured Alphaproteobacteria bacterium
GCGTGGTCTGATAATTATCCACCACCGCCCGGAAGCGGTTGATGGCGCCGATATAATCGCCCAGCGACAAGTAATAGCGCCCAACTTCCATTTCCTTGCCGGCCAGATGGTCCTCGGTCAGGTCGATCTTCAGCGTGGCGTCGCGGGCATATTCGGTGTCGGGGAAACGCTGCACCACGTCCTGCAAGGCCACCAGCGCGCCCTGCGTCTTGGACTGGTCGCGGCCCACATCCACGATCTGCTCATAAAGCGCGATGGCTTTCAGATAGAAGGCGTAGGCGACTTCCTGGCTGCCGGGATGCAGGGAGATATATTCATCGGCGGTGGACACCGCATCGTCATACTGATTGGCCTGATAAGAGCAGAAAGCGCTCATCAGCTGCGCGCGCCGCGCCCAGACCGAATAGGGATGCTGGCGGTCCACTTCGTTGAACTGGGCAGCGGCCAGGGTCCAGTTGCCTTTGTTGATCTGCGTCCAGGCTGCCGCATAAATCTCGTCGATTGGGCGTTCCTGATACTGCGCCGCGTCCTTGTTCAGGTCGTTGGTGGCGTCGTCCGTGTCGAACAGGCTGCAACCGGCCAGCGCCACGCCCGCCAGGGAAACCAGCAGCGCGACGCGGAATTTTCCAGCCAGCCTCAACATGACAAATCTTCCATTTTATCCATGCGGAACAAGGTCTTATGCCATTTCTGGCGGCCGCAAGTCCAGCGCAGGCGACTTTATAACACGGCTTTGCCACCGGGAAAGGGCACGCGGCGAAAGGCGCCCGGCTCGGCGAAAAGCGCCCGCAGCAAGGCATTGTTGGTGGCATGGCCGGAACGGACGCCCTGGAACCGGCCCAGGATGGGCGCGCCGGCCAGCGCCATGTCGCCGATGGCGTCCAGAATCTTGTGGCGCACAAATTCGTCGGGAAAGCGCATCAACTCGCGATTGACCACGCCCGTGTCATCCAGCGCCAGGGTGTTGGCAAGGCTGGCGCCACGCCCAAGCCCCAGGGCGCGCAGCCCATCCAGTTCCTTCATGAAGCCAAAGGTGCGGGCCGGCGCGATGTCCTGCGCGAAAGTCTGCGGCGAAAAATCCAGGGCAAAAGTCTGCCGCCCGATGGCCGCTGGGGAAAACTCAATCTCGAATTCATAGGACGTGCCGGACGCTGGCACCAGGCTGGCGCTGGCGTGCTTGTCCGTGACGCGCACCGGCTTCAGAATTTCAATCGCCTCGCGCGGAGTGTTCTGGCTTTCAAGGCCGGCTTCTTCAATCAGCCGCAGATACGACAAGGCATCGCCGTCCAGGATCGGCGGTTCTGGCCCATCCAGAATGACCGTCAGATCATCAAGGCCCGCGCCCGCCGCCGCCGCCATCAGATGCTCAACCACGCCCACGCTGACGCCGTCTTTTTCCAGCACAGTGCCAAGCCGGGTTTCGCCCACCAGATCGTAACGGGCGGGAATTTCCACATTGTTCAGATCAGCGCGCACAAAAAGCACCCCCTGCCCCGCCGGCGCGGGAAGAAGCCGCATATTCACCGTCACACCGGCATGCAGGGCGGTGCCGGAGGCGGCAATCTCACGGGCGATGGTGTGGCGGCTGGTCATGCCGCTTTATAAAGAAAAAGGGCGGCTGACGCCGCCCTTTTCCAATTCAAACACTGTGACCGATTAATTCGACTGGCGGCGCAGAAAGGCCGGAATTTCGAACTGCTCGTCACGGTTATGCTCGGGAAACAGGTCTTCGCCAGCCGGCGGCGCCTGTTCCGGCGCGGCGGCAACCGGCTGCTCCTGACGCGGCGCGGGCCGGGCTTCTTGACGAACTTCGGGGCGCGGTTCCTGGCGCAGGTCATGCGCCGCTTTCTTGCGGCCGAAGAAGCCCCAACCGCTTTTCTTTTCCGGTTCCGCCTTCGGCGCCAGCGGCATTTCGGCCGGCGAACGCACCGTTTCGGTGGCGGCATAGATGCTTGCAACCGCCGGAACTTCGTCACCGCCCAGGATATAAGCCTCATCAGCGCTGGCAGGCGCCGCGTTCAGCTCATTGGCCAGCTGCTCCACCTGCCGCGCCACGGGATTGACGGCGGCGACCGGCGTGGCGGGGCGATGCGCTTCCAGCGTGTAAGGCGATTTGATCTTGGCCGTGATGGGCGTGACCTTGTTGCGGTCCGGCAGGCGCATCTGTTCGGCATCGATGCCGGTGGCGACCACCGAGACGCGGATGCGCCCTTCCATATCGTCCAGAATGGTGTTGCCGAAGATGATGTTGGCGTCGGGATCCACTTCGGCGCGGACGCGGTTGGCGGCCTGCTCGACTTCGAACAGCATCAGGTCGGGGCCGCCGGTGATGTTGATGAGCACGCCGCGCGCGCCCTTCATGCTGACATCGTCCAGCAGCGGGTTGGAGATGGCCATGTCGGCGGCCTTCAGGGCGCGGTCTTCGCCTTCGGCTTCGCCGGTGCCCATCACCGCCTTGCCCATTTCGGTGATCACAGACTTGATGTCGGCGAAATCCAGATTGATCAGGCCGGGCATCACAATCAGGTCGGTGACGCCGCGCACGCCGGCATGCAGCACTTCATCGGCCATGGCGAAAGCCTGGGGCACGGTGGTGCGTTCATTGGCGACGCGGAACAGATTCTGGTTGGGGATCACGATCAGGGTGTGAACGAAAGCCTGAAGTTCGGTAATGCCCTTTTCGGCGGCGCGCATGCGGCGGTCGCCTTCAAAGGCGAAAGGCTTGGTGACCACGCCGACGGTGAGAATGCCCGCCTCGCGCACGGCGCGGGCGATCACAGGGGCTGCGCCAGTGCCGGTGCCGCCGCCCATGCCGGCGGTGATGAACACCATATGGGCGCCTTCCAGCGCTTCCATGATTTCGGGCATGGATTCTTCGGCGCCGGCGCGGCCGACATCGGGCTGGGCGCCCGCGCCAAGACCCGCCGTGGTGACGGTGCCAAGCTGGATGCGCCGCTGGGCGCTGGATTCGGCCAGGGCCTGGGCATCGGTGTTGGCCACCAGGAAGTCCACGCCATCCAGGCCGGCTTCAATCATGTTGTTGACGGCGTTGCCGCCCGCCCCGCCCACGCCCAGCACGATGATGCGCGGCCGCAATTCCTTGGTCTCGGGTACTTTGAGGTTGATGGTCATAGCGGTTTCTCCTCAGTGACGGTGGCCTGGCTGCCCATGCCGATTACCCGACAAGCGAATCGCTCAACTGATTCGCTGTTATATTGTTGAATCATTCCAGCCACCGGCCGGTCAACCGGCTCAGCCAACCTTTGCCCTTGCCGGCAGCGGGAAGCGCCGCCAGTTCGGGGTTGAGAAGTTCGGGCGGCATGGTCGCGCCCGCCATCAAAAGACCGATGGCGGTGGCGTAATCGGGCCCCGCCGAAGCGGCCGCCAGGCCGGGGAAAGGCTGGGGCCGGCCAATGCGCGCCTGCTTGCCCAGAACGCGGGCAGCCAGTTCGCGGGTGCCGGCCAGCTGGCAGGCGCCGCCGGTCAGCACCGCGCGGCGGCCCGCAACCCCGTCATAACCCGAAGCCTGAAGGCGCTTTTGCACTTCCTCGAAAATCTCGGTCAGGCGAGCCTGGATGATGCGGGTGAGCATGGAGCGGGGCACGCGCAAGGCGGTGTCATCGCCCTGTTCGCCCATCTGGGGCACCGAAATCACATCGGCGCCCGCTTCCAGATCGCCCAGCGCCGCGCCGAACAGGGTCTTGATCCGCTCGGCGGCCGACAAAGGCGTCGCCAGGCCGCGGGAAATGTCATGGGTGACGGCAAAACCGCCCATCGGCACCACATCGGCATGGACCAGATGGCCTTCCACAAACACGGCGATGGAGGTGCAGCCGCCGCCCATGTCAATCACCGTGGCGCCGACCTGTTTTTCATCATCGCTGAGGGTGGCAAGGCCCGAGGCATAGGCGCCGAACAGCGAACCCACCACATTCAGGTGGCAGCGTTCCACCGCCAGCTTGAGGTTGGCCAGCGGCGAAGGCTTCACCGCCACCGCGTGCATGGCCACGCCAATGCGCTGGCAGAACATGCCGGAGGGATCGCGCACGCCGCGCGCTTCATCGACCACATAGGTGGTGGGCGCGCTCTGGATGATTTCATGGCCTTCCAGGCGGCATTTGCCGCGGCCATCGCTGAGAAGCTGGCGCAGATGCCCGTCGGACACCAAAGCGCCATCCAGCGCCATGACAGTACGAGACGTGACAGAGACCGGGCTGCCGCAATTGACCGAGATCAGCACATTCTGGATGCGGGCATCGGCATGATTTTCAGCGGCGGCGACACAGTCGCGGATGCTTTCTTCGGCCAGGACCAGACTGGAGACCGTGCCTGCTTTCAGGCCGGCGCTTTCGCGCAAGGCGCTGCCCAGAACCTTGAGCGAGCCGCCTTCGGCGCGGCCGATGACACAGGCCACCTTGGAGGAGCCCACATCCAGCGCCGAAACCAGGCCGGGGCGATAGGCGGGGATCTCGTTGTTGACGCGAATCTTCAAACTTTCACCCATCAGGTCTCTTTACCTCTCACAACATCTTTCTTCTCGCCACTCTTCAGCACAAAGAAATATTGCTGCGGTGAGCGCAAATCTATCTCGGTGACGTCGCGTTCCAGGATGCCTTCATCCACGATCAGATGTTCCAGGGCGTCGAGTTCCCGGTTCCAATTCTCTTCCGGCAACTGCACCACCACGCCGTCATTGAGCAGCAGGTTCCAGCGGCGGCCAGAGACGCGTTCATAAGCGGCAACGCGGGCGGCGGTGGCGCGGTGGGTCATGACC
>CAIXUE010000109.1 GCA_903922545.1 uncultured Alphaproteobacteria bacterium
AAACCCCGTCATGCTGAAGGTTTCATCGCCGCGGCTGCCGGGATCCAGGCTGTTGGGCCCGCGAAACGGCGAATGAAAGGCGGGGTGATACTGCTCCACAAACGTAGCCTGGCCGTGCAGCGCCCAGTCTTCCGGCGCTGATGTTTGCGTCTGGGCCGCGGCGCCCAGACTGAAAAACAGGCCGCCAAGCACCGCTATCCCTGTGATCCGCAGGATCATGTGATACCCCTGTTTTGCGCCAAATCGCAAAGCCTGATATACCCCCCATGGTATTCAGGAAAGTACCCCCTGGGGTATAGGACGGTAAAAAATGACGCATCCGATTCAAGGCAAGCATAAACTTCTCAATCGCGTCCGCCGCTTGGGCGGGCAAATGGGGGCATTGGAACGGGCGCTGGAAGCCGATGCCGGCTGCACGGAAATAATGCAGCTGCTGGCGACCGTGCGCGGCGCCATTAACGGCGTCATGGCCGAAATCATGGAAGATCACATCCGCATGCACATGATCGACGCAGGCAGAAAGCCATCATCGTCCGAAACACGGGCGGCAAATGAACTGGTGCGCGTTTTGAAAAAATCAATCCAGTAAGCGGATGAAATCTGCCTAGGCCGCCAGATCCAGTTCAACGCGATTGCGGCCCGATTCCTTGGCGCGATAGAGCGCGGCATCCGCCCGCGACAGCATGGCATCGAGATCAGCGTCATCGCACTGCAACTGTGCGGCGCCAATACTGGCGGTCACCACCCAGCGGCCCTTCAGTTCAGGCACCAGCATCGCCATGATGCTGGCGCGCAGGCGCTCCAACACGGGAGCCGCCTGTTCCAGGCTGGTGTTGGGCAACAGGACGGCAATTTCCTCGCCGCCATAACGCGCCAGAAGATCGGGCGTGCGCAGCGCGGCGCGGCAAGCCGGACCAATGGCGCGCAGCACCGCATCGCCCGCGGCGTGGCCAAACGTGTCATTCACCGTCTTGAATTTGTCGATGTCGATCAGAGCGGCGGTGAAAGGCTGGCTGCTGCGGCGCGCACGGGCGATTTCATGGATTGCCAGTTCACTGAGCAGGCGCCGGTTGTAAAGCCCGGTCAGGGCATCGGTGCCGGCTCTACGGCGCAATTCCAGTTCGTCCACCACAATGGCGGCCATGTCCTTCAGAAGGCTAATATCGCGCTGCTCGATGCGGCGGGAAATATGGTCGATCACGCAGAGCGTGCCCAGAATAAAACCATCCGGCATCTGCAACGGCGCGCCCGCGTAAAAGCGAATGCCATCCTCGCAGGTCACCAGCGGATTGTCAGAAAAACGCGGATCTTTCGTGGCATCTTCCACCACCAGCACCTGGTCGCTATGCAGGGCATGGACGCAAAAGGCATCACGGCGCGGCGTTTCGCAGACCGTCAAATTCTGCCGCGCCTTAAACCATTGGCGATCGCCATCCACGAAAGAGATCGCGCCCACCGGCGCCGAGATGGCGGCGCAGGCCAGCCTCACAATACGGTCGAAACTGTCATCCGCCGGTGTGTCTGTGATCTTCTGGTTTTCCAGAGCGATCAGGCGGTCCGCTTCATCTGGTGGCAAGAACGCTTCCATGGGGGAAATTTTCGCGCGTACCGGTTTTAAATTCGTTAATCCCGGACGCCGGGTAGGGTCATATTTCGGCCACGAATTCCCGCTCTCAAGGCTTTTGTAACCCTCGCCCGTCACAATGCGCGCGATCTTTATCCCGGAGTTTTGCATGCGGTCCCCCATTGCCCTTGTTTTGGCCAGCTCGTTGTTTGTTTCCAGCGCTTTCGCGGCGACGGATGCGGGGCCTTTGGCGCCCGGCAAGCCTGCGGGCGTGAAGAAAGCCGACATTGAGATGGGCGGGGTTCTGCTGGCGGCCGGCATTCTGGGTCTGGCGGCGGGCATCGCGGTCTTGGCCAGTTCGAGCCAGGGCAAGGGTCCGGTCTCGACCACACCGGCCGCGACCACCACATAAAACTCGCGAGGTTGCTGAAAATCCTTATGATGGCGGCATTCCCCGCCAATAAGGATTTTCCATGCAAACCAAAGCCTATGCCGCCCAATCCGCCACCTCGCCGCTGGCGCCGTTCAGCATTGACCGGCGCGAGCCTGGCCCCAATGACGTGGCGATCCAGATTCTGTATTGCGGCGTCTGTCATTCCGACCTGCACACGGCGCGCGGCGAATGGCATGGCGTGCAATTTCCCGCCGTGCCCGGACATGAAATCATCGGCCGCGTAACCGCGGTCGGCGGCGGGGTGAAGAAATTCAAGCCCGGCCAGCTGGTGGGCGTGGGCTGCATGGTGGATTCCTGCAAGAGCTGCAACGCCTGCCATGACGGGGTGGAGCAATATTGCGACGGCCCGGTAGGCTTCACCGGCACCTATAACGGTCCCATTGGCGGCGGCGCCAACACCTATGGCGGCTATTCCGCCGCCATCACGGTCAATCAGGATTTTGTTCTCACCATCAATCACAAGGAAAAAGACCTGGCTGCCGCCGCGCCCCTTCTCTGTGCCGGCATCACCACCTGGTCGCCGCTGAAGCACTGGAACGCCGGCCCGGGCAAGAAAGTCGGCATTGTCGGCATTGGCGGCCTTGGCCATATGGGCATCAAGCTGGCGCATGCCCTGGGCGCGCAT
This sequence comes from uncultured Alphaproteobacteria bacterium, assembly GCA_903922545.1. The sequence goes on from CAIXUE010000109.1 coordinate 2,644, forward strand.
GTGGTGGCTTTCACCACCTCAAAAGACAAAATCGCCGACGCCAAAAAACTGGGCGCCGACGACGTGGTGATCTCCAAAAACGAAGACGAAATGAAAGCCCATGCCGGCAGCTTCGATCTGATCATCAACACCGTGGCGGCGCCGCACAATCTGGATGCCTTCATGGTGCTGCTGAAACGGGATGGGACGCAGGTGCTGGTCGGCGCACCGCCCACCCCACACCCCTCGCCCGCCGCCTTCAATTTGATTTTCAAGCGCCGCAGCCTGGCCGGGTCACTGATCGGCGGCATCAAGGAAACGCAGGAGATGCTGGATTTCTGCGCCGCCCATGATGTCGTCTCGGAAGTCGAGATGATCTCCATGGCCGGGATCAATGACGCTTATGAGCGGATGCTGAAGAGCGACGTGAAATACCGCTTT
>CAIXUE010000110.1 GCA_903922545.1 uncultured Alphaproteobacteria bacterium
CAACTTTCTTCGACGCTTTGATCTTGATGGCTTCGCCGGTCGCCGGATTGCGGCCCATGCGCGGACCGCGCTTGCGCACGACCAGGATGCCCAGACCGTTGAGGCGGATGCGGGCACCCTTCTTCAGGTGCTTGGTGATCAGGGCGATGGTGTCTTCCAGCATCGCGTTGGCGCTCTTTTGCGAGATTTCATGCTTCTCGGCGAGCTGCGAGGCGAGCTGACGGGTGGAAATGGTTTCGACTTTTACGCCTGTGGTGGCCATGGGTTGTCCCTCTTAACGAATCAACGATGAGGCCCGATTTTACGGCATTTTCCGGCGATACAAGCAGCCCAATAGCAAAAAAGCCCCGAAAAATCGGAGCTTTTTGACACTTTCTGGGGATGAGATCGAAAAAGGCCCGGTTTCAGGGGCTTTTACGACGCGGCCTCTTCGGGGCCGGTATTGTCCGCACGTTCGGAAATGCGCGCTGCCTTGCCGGTACGGCCACGCAGATAATACAGCTTGGCGCGGCGCACTTTGCCCTTGCGCACCACAACAACCGAATCCACCAGCGGCGAATAGACCGGGAAAACGCGCTCCACGCCTTCGCCATAGGACACTTTGCGAACCGTGAAGCTCTCGTTCAGGCCCTGGCCCTGACGGGCGATGCAGACGCCTTCAAAGCCCTGCAGCCGCTCGCGAGTCTTGTTCTGCTTGGTCTTCTCGTCATAGGTGACGTCCACCACCTTGACGTTGACCTTCAGGGTATCGCCAGGGCGAAAATCCGGATGCGCCTTGGTGCGCACGGCCTTCATTTGCTCGGCTTCAAGGGTCTGCAAAAGGTTCATTTTGGTCGTCTTTCGTGGCGGCAAAAATCGTGTGAGGGCGGGCGTATAGCCTAGCTTTTCCGGTTTTCATAGTGGGACCAGAGGTCAGGCCGCAGCGCCTTGGTCAGGCTTTCTGCCTGAGCCTGGCGCCATTTGGAAATTTCCGAATGATTCCCGCTGGTTAAGACTTCGGGGATCGGCCGCCCCTCGAACAATTGGGGGCGGGTGAAATGGGGGTATTCCAGAAGGCCCGCCGCGAAGCTTTCATCTTCCGCCGAAGCTGCCGATCCCAGGACCCCGGGGATCAGCCGCACCGCCGCCTCGATCAGGGCCATGGCGGCGATTTCGCCCCCCGCCAGCACGAAATCCCCCAGGCTGATTTCCTCCATGGCGCGGCTTTCAATCGCCCGCTGGTCCAGCCCTTCAAATCGGCCACAGAGCAGGACCACGCCCGGCCCTTCCGCCAGGGCGCGCACGCGTGTCTGCGTCAGCCGCTGCCCTCGCGGCGACAGATAGATCAGGGGACGTCCCGAAAGCGGCACCGCATCAATCGCCGCCGCCGCCACATCGGCCCGCATCACCATGCCCGGCCCGCCGCCCGAAGGCGTGTCGTCAACTTGCGCATGTTTGCCGATGCCATGATCGCGGATATCGCGCACTTCAAGCGACCAGAGATTTTTTTCCAGCGCCTTGCCCGGCAGCGAAATGCCAAGCGGCCCGGGAAACATTTCCGGAAACAATGTCAGCACTGAAGCGGACCAGTTATTCGACATTGGTGTCTTCGTCCATTTCCGGAACAGCCACCACAATGCGCCCGTCGGGCACATCAATCACCGGCACCGTCTCGCGGGTGAAGGCGAGCAGCAGATTGTCGCCGTCAGGCCGGGCGATTTCCATCACATCACTGGCGCCAAAATTGTGCAGCGCCGTCACCTTCCCGATGACGCGGCCTTCGCTGTCCTGCGCTTCCAGGCCAATCAGATCGGCGTGATAAAATTCTTCTTCGTCCGGCGCGGGCAGTTTTTCGCGGGCGACAAAAAGCTGGGTGCCTTTGAGCGCCTCGGCCGCTTCGCGGCTGTCGATGCCCGAAAATGAAATCACCGCCTCGCCCGGTTTGCCGGAACGAAAAGCGGTGATCTCGAACTTGCGTCCCTGGGCGTCATGCAGCGCGCCATATTGGGTCAGGGCGTTGTCGGTGAAGGTTTTGACCTTCACCGCACCCTTGAGCCCCTGCGCGCCAATGACAGCCGCCAGAAGGACGTCCTTGGTCAATTACGAGGCCGGCGCTTCTTCCGCGGCCTTGGCAGCGGCGGCAGCGCGTTCCTGCGCCTTCTTCTTGGGCTGGGACTTTTGCGGATTGCTGTGCACGCGGGCCTTCACCAGGCCGGCCTTGGCGAGAAACTTGTGCACGCGATCGGACGCCACAGCACCCTTGACGATCCAGGCCTTGGCCTTGTCCAGGTCCAGCTTCAGGCGGTCGGCATGATCCGACGGCAGCAGCGGATTGTAGAAGCCGATCTTTTCGATGAAGCGGCCGTCGCGCGGGCTGCGCGAATCCGAAATCACGATATTGTAATGCGGGCGTTTCTTGGTGCCGCCGCGCGCCAGACG
>CAIXUE010000111.1 GCA_903922545.1 uncultured Alphaproteobacteria bacterium
ATTTTATTTGACGTAATCTTCGTAATTTCTTCCGGCCCCACCCCGTCCTTGGTTAAGATACGATCAAGCGGAGGCGGCAGACAAGAGAACAAATGCTGATTCGGGAGAATTTTTCATATTTGTTACCGAAGCTAAGGGATTGCGCCGTATACGGAAAATAACAATTTCCGGGCTCTTTTCGCCGAATCAGTCACTTAGCCGGTTTGTGACAGTAGGGTGCAGCGCGAAAACGTCATAAACAACGAAAATCAGCACACGGACAATAAAAAAGGCCCAGATTACTGCTCTGGGCCTTGTCTAGACTTGAATTCGTCAAAGGATTCAGCCGGTTCGGCTATTTCTGCAGTTTTGCGACCCGCTTGGTGAGGCGCGAAACTTTCCGCGACGCGGTATTCTTGTGCAGGATCCCCTTGGACACGCCGCGCATGATTTCGGGCTCGGCGGCCTTCAAAGCGGCCTCAGCGGCCTTTTTCTCGCCTTTGGCCAGGGCCTCTTCCACCTTCCGGATGAAGCCGCGGACGCGCGTGGTGCGCGCGGTATTGATCGCGGTGCGCTTGGCCGTGGTGCGGACGCGCTTGCGGGATGAGGCGATATTGGGCATGGGCACCTTTCAAGGATTTGCCGAAAAGAGGCGGGCATATACCCTCAAGGGGGTGCCGAGGTCAACAAATCCGGCCTTTGACAGAAAAGCGGCCCCGGCCCCATCCTCCCGCCCGGTTTGGAACCCGGTTTTGGGGAATAGGGGAGGAATTCATGAAAAAGCAATTTGGTGCGGCTCTGGTGGTGGCGGCGGGCTTTACCCTGGCCGGCGCGCATGCGGCCCCCGACACGATCGATACCCATCTGGCCAACGCCCAGAAAGCGGCAGGCACCGATTTTTCCGGCACTCTGGCGCGCACCTGCATCGTGCCGTCCGGTGGTTCCGATGATGCGGCTGCCCGGCGCGCTGCCGGTCCGGCGCGCCCCGCGGCGCCGCGCGCCACGCCCGCACGCGACACCTGGTATGCGGAGCCGCAGCAGATTTTCGACAATCTGTATTGGGTGGGCACCAAGGTGCATTCGTCCTGGGCGATCAAGACCAGCCAGGGCATCATCCTGATCGATACGCTCTACAATTACGCTGCCGAGCCGGAAATCGTGGAAGGCCTGAAGAAGCTGGGCCTGGATCCGGCATCAGTGAAGTATGTGATCGTGACCCATGGTCATGGCGATCATGACGAAGGCGCCAAGCTGCTGCAGGACAAGTTCGGCACCCATGTGATCATGGGCGCGCCCGACTGGGATTCCATCATCAAGGCCAACAACATGCCCGGCGGCGTGCCCAAGCGCGATATCGTGGCGACGGATGGCCAGAAGCTGACCCTGGGTGACGAGACCGTGAACATTTATCTGACGCCTGGTCACACACCAGGCACGCTTTCGATGATTTTCCCGGTCAAGGATCATGGCAAGACGCTGACGGTGGCCTATTCCGGCGGCACTGCCTTCAATTTCCCCCGCGATCCGGCGCATTTCGACATCTACATCAATTCCGCCAAGAAATTTCAGGCCCTGGCGAAAGCGGCGGGCGCCACGATCCTGCTCTCCAACCATTCCGAATTCGATCAGGCCTATATCCGTGGCCGCATGGCGAGGAAGCCGGGCGAGGAAAGCCCGTTTGTGGTGGGCGCCGATGGCGTCAATCGCTATTTCACCGTCACGAGCGAATGCGCCACGGCCGAGAAGATGCGGCTGAAGGGTTCGTAATTACTTTTGGCAGGCGGGGCAGTAGAAAGTCGAACGTCCCGCCTGCACTATACGTTTGACGGTGCCGGGACATTTGCCTGCACACTTCTTGCCTTCGCGGCCATAGACCAGAAAGTGGTGCTGGAAATTGCCCGGATCGCCGGTGGCCTGGGCGTGATCGCGCAAGGTTGAGCCGCCGGCGGTGATGGCGGATTTCAAAATTTCTTTGATAGCGCGGGTCAGGGCCGTGATCTGGTCCGGCTTGATGCTGCCCGCCAGCCGCTTGGGCGAAATGCCGGCGCGGAACAGGGCTTCGCAGACATAGATGTTGCCCAGGCCCGCGATCAGCCGCTGATCCAGCAGCGCGGATTTGATGGGCGTTTTTTTGCCGTCCAGCGCCTTGGCCAGATACGCGGCATTGAATTTGGAGGACAGCGGTTCGATGCCGATATCTTTAAAAAGCTTGTGCTGATCCAGCCGGTCGGTTGTCACCAGCGCCATCAGCCCGAAGCGGCGATGATCATTGAAGACAATGCGGGCCGGCGCATCGGTCTCGA
>CAIXUE010000112.1 GCA_903922545.1 uncultured Alphaproteobacteria bacterium
CGTTCGCCCGCTTATCCCACTTTCACTGGATTTGGGCCAATTGAACCTGGGTACTTTGCCAGTTTCTACAAGGGTTTAGGCCCAGTAATGGCCGATTTTTCAGGGGTTTAGGCGAGTTTGGCGGATTGATGACGCAAGGCCTTGTTATCTCAGAAGATTGCGTTATCTTGCCTGCAAATAATGTCATCCAGGGGGATTTTCTAATGCGCAAACTCGGCGCCGTGGTCTTGGCCGCTGCTTTGGTTTCTACGGGTGCTTTCGCGGCATCTGGCACCGTCAGCCCGCTTGCCCCTGGCAAGCCTGCCGGCGTTCTGAATGCCCAGTCGGCAGCGACCGTGGGCATGGTTGTCGGCGGCATTGCCGCGGTTGGCATCATCGCGGCGGTTGCTTCTGGCGGCGGCAGCGGCGGCTCCAAAAACAACAACAATGCCAACGGCATGCTCAACAATTTCTCGACCACGACCTCCACATAAGGTTCGTCGATTACGCGCTTGAAAGGCCCGCCCATACCAGGCGGGCCTTTTGCTTTGGGCCCGCGGCATTTCGGTTTTACGCGCCAAAACGCTGGTTGAAAGCGACAAACAGTTACCAATTGCGCATCGACTTTTGGGCTGGAGCCATGCCAACATGGCCGCCAATCCGGGCTGGATCCGGAACAATCGGGAGGCATTAAAATGAAGACGATTCTCGCCGCGGCCACGCTGTGCTCGGCAATTATTTCGGTGTGGGCGCTTCCGGCGCAGGCGCAGGCGATGCAGACGCCCCAGGGCGGCCCCAACAGCCCGCCACTGAAGTGCGCTGACTATAAGCGCAATTCCGACGGTTCCTGGGCGCCGACGCATGAAGTGTCGATCGTGTTTCCCGACGGCACCTCGCTGACCGTTGCGCCCAGCGTGACGTTCCCGGCCGGTAACGCCACCCATATGGGCCTGCCGATGTCGCTGCTGCTCGACACCCAGTGCAACAAGTAAGACGCGCTGCAATCTGATTGAAAGGCCCGCCGGTGAGGCGGGCCTTTTGCTTTTGGCGGCTAACGCTTCATGCTTGGCTGGAGAGATACAAAGACAATTCATGACCATCTGCATCGCCGCTATGTCCTACATGGAAGGAATCATTGTCACGATCTCCGACCGTAGCCTTTCCTATGGCGATGCGGTTCAGGCCTCCGATAACGCGGCCCTAAAAGCCTTCTCTATCGCATCAAAGTGGGGTGCCATGTTCGCGGGTTCGGGCTTAGGGGCGATCCCAGAAATAATCCAGGACGTTCGCTCCCAGCTTTATATGAAACGCGACCACGTAACGGTCGAGCTTGTGCAGACCGCGTTTCGGACAGCTTGGCTGAAATCTGCTTCGCAACGAATTGTAGACCGCTACTTACTTCCGTTTGGCTATACGAGCCTTGAGGAATTTCGCCAGAAAGGCCTTGAGGAGTTGGGCGCTGCAGAATTCGCGAGAATAGTCGAAAAAGTTGAAGCGTTTGATCCCGGCCTCAGTTTCCTAGTCTATGGCTTTGACGAAGACCCTGTGGAGCGGGCCCATATATTCGAGATTTCCAAGCATGATGGGCATGACCTGATTACTAGCCACGACATTCAAGGATTTGGCGTCATTGGCTCGGGCTCTTGGGCGGCTTTACCCAGAAGGCTAACGCCTTCATCCGCTGGCGTAAATCACAAGGCTATGAGGTCATGCCGCGCAAGCGCCCCTTCTGGGGTAAAAAGGCGTGGCGCAGAAAGCAGAAGGCCCCGCAATGACCTCGATCTGGAAGCGTTTAGCATCATGGTTCAGGCTTGAACGGAAGTCACCGCCAGAGCCAACGCTCTGCGCTACACCGTATCTACAGGCGTTGGAGAAGAAGCACCGGGCCAAAGAATGAAGGCGCCACTCATCATTTACCCGTTCATACAGTCCGGGAATGTCTCGGTTGGGACGGGTTATCTGGTTCGACACGGGCCGCTGGCTTGGTGCTATCGAACGGAGGATTCATTACAATTACTTCCCGAAGATGCGGGTGCGATTCAAATCGATCTATCGCTGCTCGAAGAACAGCCTGAGAACGGAGATAGGCAGGTGTACCTTTACCGAATTCAGCCCCTCTCTGGCCCGTTAGGATTTCAAACGCTTCCACTAACTCCGGATCGCTCCCCAGAAGATTGATTTTGATGGGCCAATTTTCTGCCATGGCGCTGCGTCTCCTGTTTCGCTACAATGATGGCGAAACGGCGCGCGCTGTTCATGTTGACTGCGGCGGGGTTGCAGCCCCGCCCGTCATTTTCCCAGTCTATATCATTGATCTGTGGCGGTCATCTGCCGCTTTGCATCCGTAAGCAGGTCTTTGACCGTTTGTGGCGTGGTTTGGTGGCCAAGAGCCGGATAGCCATAGCCAACGACTCCCGGCGAACGGACAAGCTGAAATAGCCGTTGCGACTGCCAATGATCTACGCGCATGTCTCGGCCACCCCATGTGAGAAACCCTAAGGCCGGATGCAG
>CAIXUE010000113.1 GCA_903922545.1 uncultured Alphaproteobacteria bacterium
GCGTGACCGGCAACTTCGCTTTTGCATCGGGGTCTGCCCTGGCGCAGGACGTCGCCGCCAACGGCACCGCCGACTTGTTGAAGGCTGGCGGCACGGTCACCATCGCCAGCAACGCCAGCATCGTGGCCCAGCCGGCCGATCCCATTACCAGCTTCGCGCGCGTGACCAATTACACCATCATCACCGCCGGCAATGGGGTAAGCGGCACTTTCGCCAGCGCCAGTTCATCCGTCGCGGGCTTCACGCCTGTGCTGTCTTACAGCGCCAATGCCGTGAACCTGACCCTGGTGCGCAACGACATCAATCTGTCCACGCTGGGCGCCAATCTTAGCCAGGCCAATGTCGGCAACGCGGTCAGCAAGGGCCAGGGCGCGATCTTTCTTGCCATCGCGCCGCAAAGCGACGCCGTGGCGCGCCAGGCGCTTGCCCAGGAAGATGGCGAAATTCACACCACCACCACCACGGCCATCCTGGAAGGCGACAATCTTCTGGCTGGCGCGGTGGAAGATCGCGGCATGGTGGACGGCGTCTCTCTCTGGGGCGGCGAGAATGCCAACTGGACGCATTTCGCGGCCGGCGCCAACAATGCGGCGGCGCATAGCTTCCGTCAGGGCTTCATCGCCGGCCTGGACGCGCCCATCTATGACGGCGTGCGCGCCGGTCTGGATGTCGGCTATACCGCCGACAATGTTGATCTGACCGGCCAGGCCAGCCATGCCGGCGTTTCCAGCATGGTGGTGGGCGGCTATCTGAAAGCCGGCCAGGGCCCGCTGCGGGTGACCGCCGGCCTCAACGTCTCCTGGCACAATATCGCCACCCAGCGGGTGGTGCAGTTCGCCAGCCTGACGGAAACCGACACCGCCAAATATCATGACACCAGCCTCAACGTGTTCGGCGAGACCGCCTACCGTCTTGATATGAGCGACACGTCCTGGATCGAACCTTTGGTGGATGTGAACTGGTCGCGTCTGGGCACCGAAGCTTTCCAGGAAATTGGCGGCGCCATGGCTCTGGCGAAGCTCTATGGCACCTCGCGCAGCGTGTCCTTTGTCACTCTGGGCGCCCGTGTGGGCCAGACCTTCACCGTCAACGGCGCCCGTCTGACGCCGCACCTGCTGGCGGGCTGGGAAATGGCTAACGGCGATCTGACGGCTCTGGGCAATTACGCCTTGAGCAATCACGTCAGCTTTGACGCCGGCGGCGCGGCGGTCAGCGCCGGTTCCTTCAAGGCGGAAGCGGGGCTGGATATCGGCCTTGGCGGCAATTTCGATGCTGATCTGCTTTACACTGGCCGCCTCACCGGCCGGGTTGAACAGAATGGTGTGGACGCCAGGCTGGCCTACCACTTCTAGCCCAAGTGGTTCTTCGGCGGTTTCGCCCCGGCCTGACGCCATGTTAGCGTCGGGCCGGAAAGCGGGAACCCGAATGCGTCACACAGCGATATTTTTATGCGCCCTTTTTCTCACTGCGCCGGTTCCAGCTGCCTGGGCCAAGGTGATGGACGCCAAAACCGTGACCGCGTTCCTGGCGGCCTGCACCAAGGCGCAAGACGCCTGCAACACCGAAATCTCCGATCAGGTGAATGCGCAAGCTGATGACACGGCCAGCCATGCGGTCTGCCTCTCCGACGATCAGCGCGACGAGCCCATCACCATTTCCCGGGCGATGTTGCGCTGGCTGCGCACCAACCATCAGGTGGCGTCAAAGCCTCCGTCCGCTACCATCGCGGCGGCGGCCAGGCTGCTTTATCCCTGCGATCCTTGAGAAGAATTCAGTTTCCCGCCAGGGCGGCTTTCAGCGGCCCCAGGAATTCCCGACGGACCTCGTCCACAATCGCGCTCGACTGGTGGAGATGGCGGAAGGTGCCCAGAAAC
>CAIXUE010000114.1 GCA_903922545.1 uncultured Alphaproteobacteria bacterium
ATGTCCACCGGCGTGTTCGAAGTCTCATCCTTGCGCGAAAGCGATATCGCCGCCGAACTGGCGCGGGTGGGGGCCAGCGAGCTGCTGGCGCCGGATGGCTTGCTGGCGCATGAGGTTCTGGCGCCGTTGCTGAAAGCGCTGGGTCCGGCGCTGACGCCGCTGCCCACCTCGCGTTTTGACTCCGCCAGCGGCGAACGGGCGCTATGTGCCCATTATAGTTTGATGTCGCTGGACGGACTGGGGAGTTTCTCGCGCGCCGAACATTCAGCGGCGGGCGCGCTGATCGCCTATCTGGATTTGACGCAAAAGGGCAAGCGCGTGGCGCTGGGGCGGCTGGCGCGTGTCAGTCCCAAACATTTTATGGCGATTGACGCGGCAACTCGGCGCAATCTGGAACTGACGCAGACTTTGTCAGGCACACGCGGCGGCAGCCTTTTGGCCACTATCGACCGCACCGTGACGGCGGCCGGCGCGCGCGAACTTTCACTGCGGCTGGCCGCGCCTTTGACCGATGTGAAGACCATCACTGCGCGGCATGACGCGGTGGAAATGTTCGCCAAGGATTCAGAACTGCGCCGCATGTTGCGCGAGGCGCTGCGTTCTGCGCCCGATCTGTCGCGGGCGCTGGCGCGGCTTTCGGTGGGGCGCGGCGGGCCGCGCGATCTGGGCAATATTCGTGACGCCATCAAGGCGGCGCGGGCGTTTCGTGATGGCCTGGCGAAAATCGCCCTTGCCGGCGAAGCGGCGGGCGCGGCGGAAGCGATCAGCCAAGGCCTGACCGAAGTTTCGCGCTTGGCCGACCGGCTGGAGCAATTGCTGGTGGAAGAGCCGCCTTATTTCACGCGCGATGGCGGCTTTATCCGCGCCGGGGTTTATGCGCCGCTGGATGAAGTGCGGGCGCTGCGCGATGAATCGCGCCGGGTGATCGCTTCGCTGGAAAGCCGTTATCGCGGCGAAAGCGGCGTGGCGGCGTTGAAGATCAAGCATAATGGCGTGCTGGGTTATTTCATCGAAGTCACCCAGCAGCATGCCGATAAATTGATGGCGATGCGTGATCTGTTCCGCCATCGCCAGACCATGGCGGGCGCGGTGCGCTTTTCCACCGATGAACTGGCTACTTTGGCCAGCCGCATTGCTGAGGCGGCGGAACAGTCGCTGGTCCTGGAAAAAAGCCTGTTTGATGAAATGACGGCGCTGGCGCTGGAAAATGCCGTGCCTCTGGCGGCTATCGCGGGCGCGCTGGCGGCGCTGGATGTGTCGATATCCTTGGGCGAATTGGCGGTGGCGCTGCGCTATGTGCGGCCCAGCATTGATAACGGGCTTGGCTTTAAAATCACGCGCGGGCGTCATCCGGTGGTGGAAGCCGCGCTCACCGCTGAACATGCGCGCGGCTTTGTGCCCAATGATTGCGATCTGTCATCCAATTCCAAGGGGCGGTTGTGGCTGGTGACCGGCCCCAACATGGCGGGCAAGTCCACCTTCCTGCGCCAGAATGCCTTGATCGCCATCCTGGCCCAGATGGGAAGTTTTGTGCCGGCGGAAGCCGCGCATATCGGCATTGTGGACCGGCTGTTCAGCCGCGTTGGCGCGGGCGATGATCTGGCGGCGGGACGCTCCACCTTCATGGTTGAAATGGTGGAGACCGCCGCGATTCTCAATCAGGCCACCGAAAAGAGTTTGGTGATTTTGGATGAGATCGGGCGCGGCACCGCGACCTATGATGGCCTTGCCATCGCCTGGGCGGCGGCGGAGCATCTGCATGAGGCCAACAAAAGCCGGGCTTTGTTCGCGACGCATTATCACGAGATGGTGGCGCTGGCCGAACGGCTTTCCTCGATGACCGCGGTCACCATGAAAGTGCGCGAATGGAACGACACCATTGTCTTCCTACATGAAGTGCAGCCCGGCACCGCCGACCGCTCCTATGGCATTCATGTCGCCAAGCTGGCGGGATTGCCGCAAAGCGTGGTCACCCGCGCCGAGGAAGTTCTGGAAGCGCTGGAAGCCGGGCGCGAAGGCCATACGCCCCTGGCGCATATCGACGAATTGCCGCTTTTCGGCGCCACCGCCCCAAAATCCAAGGCCAGTGTGGTGGAAGAGGCCCTTGCCGCCATCGAGCCGGATGCCCTTACGCCCAAACAGGCGTTGGAGGCCCTCTATGATTTAAAGCGGAAACTGTCCTAGCATCGGGGCCATGGCCGACCCCAAAGCCCGCATCCGCAAATTCCTGGTGGTGATCGACAAGACGCCCGAATGCCAGGTGGCGTTGCGCTTCGCCACGCGGCGCGCCCAGCATACCGGCGGGCGGGTGACGTTGATGTGTCCGGCCACGCCCGGTGAATTCCAGCAATGGCGCGGCGTGGAAGAAATCATGAAAGACGAAGCCCATGCAGAGGCGGAAGGTTTGCTGCATGCCGCCGCCAAGATCGTGAACGATCTTTCCGGCATCCTGCCCGAACTGGTCATTCCTTACGGCACCGTCACCGAATGCCTGGCCAAGCTTTTGAAGGACGACAAGGACATTTCGATTTTGGTGCTGGCGTCGGGCGCGGGAAAAGAAGGGCCCGGCCCGCTGGTCGCCATGTTCACCAGTGCGGTACAGGCCATACCCGTGACGATTGTTCCAGGAACATTCACCGAAGCGCAGATAGACGCACTGGCTTAAGAGGACGTTATGGGAAAGCTGTTGGTCGCCGTCGCTGTCGGGGTTGTGTTCGTAGTGCTGTGCCTGGGGCTTTACACCTTGTTCAAGGGCGGCGCGGTGTCGGCGAGCTGGTCCAACAAGCTGATGCGCATTCGCGTGCTGGCCCAGGCCGTGGCCATCGTGATCATTCTTTTGGTGCTGTATTACAGCCAAAATCACTGAATTTCGGCCATGCAGCCGGGAATGATTGAAGAATCCCGCCTCTCCTTATATGTAAGCCCTCCCGCGGGGGCTTTTCCCGCGCAAAAAACGCTGGAATTCCAATGGCCAAGACGCTGTACGACAAGATCTGGGATGCGCATCTGGTGGAAGAGCGGCCGGGTGAGACCCCGCTGATCTATGTGGACCGCCACCTGATCCATGAAGTGACCAGCCCCCAGGCCTTTGAAGGCCTGCGTAATACCGGCCGCAAGGTCCGCCGTCCCGAGCTGACCCTGGCGGTGGCCGACCATAACGTGCCGACCAAGGATCGCGACCAGGGCATCACCGATCCGGAAAGCCGCGAGCAGGTTGCGGCCCTGGCCAAGAACACCAAGGATTTCGGCATCGAATATTTTGCCATGGACGATGTGCGCGCCGGCATCGTTCACATCATCGGCCCGGAACAGGG
>CAIXUE010000115.1 GCA_903922545.1 uncultured Alphaproteobacteria bacterium
AGCTTGCGCTGGCTGGACTGGGCGATGGGGCCGCTGCATGAGCAGGTGACCCAGCGCATCGTATATGAAAAGGCCGGGCAGCGGCATACCGGCGCGCCCAGCAAGCGCGCCCCCGACATGAACATCATCCGGCAGGGTCGCGAGGAAATGAAACTGGCATTGTCGGCCATCGGCAAGGCGGCGGAGAGCAACGGCAATCTGGCGGCGCGGGCGCCATCGCTGGGCGATTTTGCCGTGGCGTCGCATCTGTCGGCGCTGGATTATTTTGGCGAAGTGCCGTGGGAAGATTTTCCGCACGCCGCCGAATGGTATGTGCGGCTGAAATCGCGGCCCAGCTTCCGCTCCCTGTTGTCCGACCGCGTGCCGGGCCAGCCGCCCGTGCCGCATTACGGCGAGCTGGATTTTTAAAGTTATTTTTTTGGCGCGGGCTTTTGCGCGGCGTCCAGCGCCGCAAGATTGCGCCGGGCGGCATCCTGGGTTTGCCCGCCGGCCTTGACCGTCAGCGCCGCCTGGAAATCAGCGCGGGCGTGGATGAAATCGCCGGTGTCGCGCTCAATCGAGCCGCGTTCCACCAGCGCTTCGGGATTTTTGGGCTGCATCGCCAAGGCCGCCTGAATATCGCTGCGGGCATCGGCCATCTGATGCTGGGCGTGGCGGGCGCTGGCGCGCAGCACCAGCAGATCGGGGCGGCGCGGACTGATCGCCAGCGCGGCGTTGAGGTCGGATTCGACTTCCGGCCAGTCCGACTGCATCGCCTGGGCGCGGGCCAGATCGCTGTAAAGATCCGGATCGCTGGAGGACAGCGCCAAGGCGCCCTGGAAACTGGCGATGGCTTTTTCAATTTGCCCGGCCAGCATCCAGGCGTTGCCGGCCTGGTCGAACAGTTGCGGCCGCAGATCGCCCATGCCGGGGGCGCGGCCCAGGGCATCGAGCCGAACGGCGGCTTCGGGATATTTTTTCAGGCCCACCAGCGCCACGGCGGCGCAATGCTGGGCGGGCGGACCGCCTTTCTGGCCAACCCATTTGTCCGCCACCGTCAGCGCGGCGGCGGGATTGGAGTTTGCCAGTTCGAGACAGTTTTCATAGCGCTGCTTGTCGGCCGCCTGCTGAATGGCATTGGGCGCGGCCATGGCCACGGCCGGCACCAACAGAAAAACAACCAGAGGAAGACAGCGGAACATGGGAACCATCATGCCATGTTCTTTGCGGCAAAACACGGGTTGTGGCCAGAGCCAAATCATCTGTTAGGCTCCGCCGCAGGAGGACGGCATGGCATCGCGTTTGCGCCTTGTGGCGCTTTTTCTGTTTTTTCTGGCTGCGCCAGCCTTTGGCCAGGATTTGCCCATCGACCAGCAATTGCCGCCCGTGGCCGCGCCCACCAAACACATAGATGTGGGGACGTTGCTGCCGGTTCTGGACACCACGCCGGCTTTTAACGCGGCGGCGGCGACCAACGCCTATCTGGCGCGGGTGAGCGGCGCGGTGCGGGAGCGTTCGGATTCCTATACCGAGGGCAATTATTTCTGGGGCGGGATCGATTTTCTGTATGGGCTGCTGGTGGCGTCGTGCCTGTTGTGGTTCCAGCTTTCCGCGCGCATCCGCGACTGGGCGGAGGAGAAAAGCCGCAGCCGCATGGTGCAGGCCGCGCTGTATGGCGTGATCTATGTCGCCATCGTGACGCTGGCGACATTGCCGCTGAGTATTTACGAAGGCTTTGTCCGCGAACATGCCTATGGCCTTTCCAACCAGAGCTTCCTGCAATGGCTGGGCGATTTCGCCAAAAGTTTCGCGCTGGGCCTGATCGCGGCGGCACTGATGCTGCCGCTGCTGTATGCCGCCATCCGCAGAGCGCGCGAGACCTGGTGGCTGTGGGGCGCCGGTATCGTGATCGCATTTTCGGTTTTCGTGCAGGTGATCTATCCGGTTTTCATCGCGCCGCTTTACAACAGTTACACACCCCTGCCCGACAGCCCGCTCAAGCAGCAGATATTGTCGCTGGCGCGGGCCAATGAAGTTCCCGCCGACAATATCTGGCTGGTGGATGAATCGCGCCAATCCACCCGCATATCGGCCAATGTTTCCGGCTTTCTGGGCACCACGCGGATTTCGCTGAACGACAATCTTCTGAACCGGGGCACGCCGGATGAAGTGCTGGCGGTCTTGGGCCATGAGATGGGCCATTATGTGATGGGCCATGTCCTCAAGGGCATTTTGCTGATGGGACTGATAACCCTGGTCGGCTTTGCCTTTGTCGCCTGGGCGTTTGGTTTTTCGGCGGGAATTTTCGGGGGCAACTGGCAGGTGCGCGAGCCCAGCGACATTGCCGGGCTGCCGCTGCTGGTGGCGCTGATGAGCATCTTCATGTTTGCCGCCGCGCCCCTGACCAATTCCATCACCCGCAGCATGGAAGCGGAAGCGGATCTGTTCGGGGTCAATGCGGTGCGAAAGCCGGATGCCTTTTCGACCGTGGTGCTGAAGCTGGCCGATTACCGCAAACTGGATCCGGGGTCGCTGGAGGAAACGCTCCTTTACGATCATCCTTCGGGGCGCAGCCGCATCGCCATGATGATGGCGTGGAAGAAGGAGCATATCCGCGACATGGATGTCCGCGACACGGTGGCGGGCAATCCGCGCTGACTATTTCGGAAAAAGGTCCGCCAGCGCCGGATAAAGCGGCTTGCCGGCCTTGGCATCCAGCTTCAACAGCAGCGCCTGGCAGGCAGCTTTGGTGTCCGCGCTCCAGTCAGCGGTGAGCGACGCGGCAAGCTGGGCCTGACTTTTCAAGATCACGCCATCGTCCAGAATCTTCAGGCCATTGGCCTTCAGGGTGGAGCCCGAGGTGGTGATATCCACGATCACTTCGGCGGTGCCC